>DOXE01000064.1 GCA_003519205.1 Chloroflexota bacterium | reverse complement strand
AGTAATTTCCTGGGTGTTTTACTCTTGGTACAAACCGTGGACGGCGATGTATTCGAGGACTGCTTGGGGGACCAGATATCGCAATGACCATCCTGATTTTAGCCAGAGACGCATTTCAGTTGCCGAGAGTTCGATAGTTGGAGCTTTGACAAAATCCACGGCCGATTCCACTCTTGGCAAAGCCTGAGTTAAGGAAACCCAATCGACAGGGATACCTGACCTCGGCAAGACGCCAAGTCGGGCGAGCGTCAAAATTTCACCTGGTTGGTACCACGTAGGCAAATCCCGCAACGAATCAGAGCCGATCAGGAGCCAAAAGAGCGCTTCGGGAAAACGCTGGTGCAAGAGGTTCAATAAGGTGAGCGTATAGTGAGGTGGCGGACGCATCACGTCTTGATCATCAACCGCAAACCTTTCATTGTTGCTCACGGCTAGTCGGGTCATCTCAAGCCGATGCCTGGCTGGCGATATGATATGATCCTGCTTGTGAGGTGGTTGACCGGCCGGAAGGAAAAGTACCCTGTCAAGCCTTAATTGTTGGCAGGCAGCCTCGGCCAGCCATAAGTGCCCGATATGGGGCGGATCAAACGTGCCGCCCAAGATGCCTAATCGCTCCATTCTAGTATCTCGTCGCCGATAAAGACGGTATCCCCATCGACGACTCCAGCTTCGACAAGGGCGTTGCTAATGCCCATCTTATCCAGAATTTGCTGGAAGCGCCTTGTCGTTGCTTCGAACTCCCAATAGGTCATGGAGGCCAAACGTTCAATACTTTTACCCTTAACCCGCCATCCGTCTTTGTCCTTCTCGATGGTAAAAGCGTCTTCGTCGGGTTCCGGCCGGATGATCAGGTGATCCTCAATTTCCGGCTGAGGTTCTGGTAATTCCTCCAGCATTTTTTTGATTCGATATAACATCGGCCGCACCCCTTTTCCGGTAGCGGCCGATATGCTGCAGAAGGATAATCCCTCCTGATCCAACCGTTCGGCAATTAGCGATTCCCAGGCTTGGGCATCAGGCAGATCGATCTTATTCAAGACGATTAGCTGAGGTTTCTGTTCTAATCTCGCGTCATAGAGAGCGAGTTCCTGGTTGATCATAGCCCAATCTTCCAGGGGGTCGGTGGCGTTACCGTCTAACAGGTGAATCAGAATCCGGGTACGCTCGATATGGCGGAGAAAGTCGTGCCCAAGCCCGGCACCTGTCGATGCACCTTCAATCAATCCAGGTATGTCGGCCATTACCATAGATTCAAAATTATCCAGTTCGACGACGCCAAGGTTGGGCTGGAGCGTTGTAAATGGATAATCGGCTATCTTGGGACGGGCGGCACTGACCACCGAAAGCAAGGTGGACTTGCCGGCGTTGGGGACCCCAATAATGCCCACGTCGGCAATCAATTTCAATTCCAGAAGGAGCCACTTTTCTTGTCCGGGCTCGCCGCGTTCGGCTAACCGTGGTGCCTGGTTCGTGCTGGATGTGAAACGAACATTTCCTCGCCCACCTCTTCCACCAAACAGCAGGATCAATTCCTGGTCAGGGGAGGTAAGATCACCGAGTATTTCACCAGATTCACTGTCGCGTATAAGCGTTCCAGGAGGAACTTGAAGTCGCAAAGTTTCGCCATTGGCACCAGTCATTCGTTTGCGGCCACCGTGCTGGCCATTACCGGCTTTGAAATGCGTGTTGCGGTGGAATTGAACCAGGCTACTCGTATTCTTGTCCACTGAAAAGATGATATCACCACCGTCGCCGCCATCGCCGCCATCCGGACCACCTCGCGGTACGTGTTTTTCCCGGCGAAAACTGATCATACCGTCACCGCCGTTGCCGCTCTTGACGAATATCTTTGCTAGGTCGTAAAACATTTTTTTGGGGAGAGTTATCGAGCTTTATCGACGAACCCAATGCTTCTTGTCAGAACCGTTTCAACCAGTTCATGGCATTGAGTCTAATAAGGAGCGAAGGACATTGAATCGGGGATCGATCTCATCTACCTCACAGTCGCACTCTGCTTCGTTTAGGTTCTGGCCGCAATTGATACATAAGCCTTTACAGTCAGACCGGCAAAAAGGTTGCATCGGAAATTCCAGCAAACTCAATTGGCGGACCAGAGGGGCGAGGTCCAAAAAACCGTCTTCACCAACAGAAAACTCCCCTTGAGGTGCGGTTTGAGGCGGATAATAAAAGAGATCATCCATTTGGATAGCGATGTCCAACATGAGCGGTTCAAGGCAGCGAGCGCATTCGGCACTGATATTACTAAACAATTCGCCGGTAATATAGATGCCCTTGGAATTTCTAATCGCCTGAAATGTACCTTTGAGAGGAGATAAGGTGACATCCTCTTCAAGCTGAATGGAGGGATAGTCTAGCTCTATGATGCGGCTCGTCCCAGAGCCGGCCTCTAGCATAAAGCCAAAGTTAAAACGGAGACGGGAGTTTTTGTTGCTGCTCACTGTGATTCTCGCTGTTAGAGATTCGGCTCTTCTTCGATGCCGGAGTATAACATGGGCGCGGGAATGAAGTCAACGCGGTTTGCCATACGCTAACGAGCCGCAAAGGTTATTAGAGGGACAATGACTAAACATTTACTGGTAGCAACTCGAAATCAGGGAAAAGTGGCCGAAATTTCAGAAATACTTGCTTCTCTGGATGTGACCTGGTTGAGTCTCGACGACGTGGGTGTAAATTATGAAGTCGAAGAATCTGGAAAAACCTTTGAGGAAAACGCCATATTAAAGGTGGAGTTTTGTGCCAGAAAGACTGGACTTCTGACATTGGCTGATGATTCAGGATTGGAGGTAGATGCGTTAGACGGTCGGCCGGGCGTACACACGGCGCGGTTTGGCGGTCCGGGTTTAACCCAAAAACAGCGATATCAACGATTGTTGGAATCTTTATCATCTGTGCCGTGGGAACAAAGAACAGCCCGTTTCCGTTGTGTTGTCGCCCTGGCCCGAGACCAGGAGCTATTGGGGACAGCCAGCGGCGTTTGTGAAGGAATGATCGCCCTAAAGCCGGCCGGCATGGGAGGTTTCGGCTATGATCCAATCTTCTACTTACCGGAACGAAATAAGACGATGGCTCAACTCCAACCGAACGAGAAACATCGCATTAGCCACCGGGGCCGGGCCCTGGCTGCCCTTGCCTCTTTGTTGCGCGCTGAATTGTCAAATCAGTGAATTTACATGGGCAATATTTTTTAGGAATTGGTTAATTTGGGAAGCAACAATTTCAGGCTTTTCTAGAGGCAACATATGCCCTGCACCTTTCACTACCTTCAGGCTGGCGTTTGGAATCTGCTCCGCCAGATAACGGCTGTATTTCAACGGCGTCATCTTGTCTTCGGATCCGCAAATCACCAGAGTAGGCAGCTCGATGTGGCTAAGCTGGTCCATGATGTCGAAGCAATTACAGGCCAGGTAGTCAGCATAAACTACCTCAGGTTGATTGGCGAGGAATGTCCTTTTACCCAAAGACTTCAACTCTTCTGGTGCCCGCTCCGACCACAGCGATTCGGCTACGAGCTCGGCCGTGGCCTCAAAATTGGACAATGTGCTATCTAACACCTCATCCATGACCCGCAATCGCGCACCGGAACTGATTAAGACAAGCCCCTGTTTGGCAACTGGCCCTTGTAGTGCAATAGTCAGAGCGATAGCTCCACCCATGGAGTGACCAACCAAAACGACGTCGACAAGACCTAGCCTGGATATGAAAGCTGACACGACTTCCGCATATTGATTGACAGTTGAACGAGCGGGGCCAGATGAACGGCCGTGGCCTGGAAGATCGATGGCATAAACAGACGCCGCCTCTAATCGTCTGAGATGTGGAGGCCAGTCCAGGTGGGTACCAGCCGCACCGTGGATAAGGACGACCGGTGGTGCGATTGCNNGCCAAAATCCGCTGGCTAGAATCGGCTATTGGGCGTGCCGGAGATCTTTAGAGTGAATTAAACACGCCAAAAGGTACCCTACTATGAGTCGTTTGATAATTGAAGGTGGCCACAAGTTGCGAGGTAATGTCACTGCGAGTGGGAATAAAAACGCTGCTCTAAAGCTGTTACCTGCTTGCCTTTTAACTGATGAACCGGTCATCTTACACAATATTCCCGATATAGACGATGTGCGAACCGCTTTGACCATCCTTCAAGATCTAGGTGTTGAGGTCAGCCACCTTGGGGAAGGAAGCTGGCGGATTCATGCCGCCAATGTTCGGAAAACAGAGATTAAGGCCTCGTTAGCCAGCCTGATCCGGGCATCTTTTGTTTTTTCGGGACCGATGCTAGCTCGTCTGGGCCAGATCACCCTTCCAGGACCAGGGGGCGACCTGATTGGTGGACGTCCACTTGACACGAATATCCAGGGTTTGGAGGCCTTGGGTGTCGAAATCAGCCTGGACAGAAATGGCACCTTCCACATGCGGGCGCCCTTTCTTCTTGGCGCGGGTTATCTACTGCTGGCAGAAGCCAGCGTTACGGCTACCGAAAACACGCTGATGGCGGCCGTATTAGCCAAAGGCGAGACTATCATCGACAATGCTGCTCGAGAACCCCATACCCAGGATTTATGTCATTTTCTAAATAGCCTTGGCGCTCAAATTGAGGGAATTGGTTCCAGCCGTCTTTCCATTCAAGGTGTGGATAGCTTACATGGCGGCGAGTTTACCATCGGGGCAGATTATATCGAAGTGGGTAGTTTCATTGGAGCTGCTGCCGTAACTGGTGGTGAAATTCGCATTAAGAAAGCCAACGCGAACGGCCGTGGGCACAGCCTGGGTATAATCGATTATATTTTTCGGCAGATCGGTGTTTGTTGGTTAGAGGAAGGTGAGGATATCCTCGTACCAGCTGAACAGTCCATGAGAATTATCCCTGCATTTGGTAGGCGGATTCCCCAGATAAAACCTCATCCCTGGCCTGGGTTTCCGCCGGATTTGATGAGCATCGCCCTGGTGGTGGCCTCACAAGCCAACGGATCAGTGCTTCTGCACGATTGGATGTATGAAAGCCGCTTTTTCTTTGTCGATAAACTCATATTCATGGGAGCACAAATCGTACTTTGTGATCCGCACCGAGTTTTAGTTCAGGGCCCAAGCCCATTGTATGCCAATCCTCAAGGGGTAACGAGCCCTGATATCCGGGCCGGTATGGCCATGGTCTTGGCTGCTTTGTGTGCCCGGGGGACCAGTACGATTCACAATATCCAACAAATCGATCGTGGATATGAAAAAATTGACGATAAGTTACGGTCGTTGGGAGCAAACGTGATCCGAGAGAATGGCCAGGGGCAAGGATTAATAGGCCAGTAATAACAAAATGCTGGTGGTCATTTGACACGCCCATGGGGTATTGTATAATTTCCTGTCACCTTTTTTAAATAAGGGAGTGGGCGGGTGATTTGAGTTCGTGTCTAGAACGACGCCCCCACGAACGTAAGAAGAAAAATTACAAGGGGCTTTAGGCCCTTGTTTTTTTGGGAGAATATATAACATGCCGAAACGGACTTATCAGCCTAAAATACGCCGGCGAGTACGAGTTCATGGCTTCCGGAAGCGTATGCGTACGAAGGGCGGCCGCAATGTGCTGAAAAACCGACGATTGAAAGGCCGTAGTTCGATGAGTGTTAAAATGAACAATCATGTAAAACGCGTGAATTGGAAAGGCACTCGTGCAGCTAGCTACCGGAACATGCAAAAGGCCACAGGTGGTAAACACCGAGGTTAATGCACAGACGCTTTCGTTTGCGGCGTTCGACTGATTTTGAATTATTGCGTCGCGATGGCCGGCGATGGCACCATCCATTAGCCATCCTGGTGATAAATCCAAATGGACAGCCAATGAGTCGCTTTGGATTCTCAGCCAGCAGGCACATCGGAAAAGCCACAGTCCGCAATCGGGTCAAACGATTATTGCGTGAGGTAGTTCGAAAGAAGATCGATGCTATTCAACCCGGTTGGGATTGTCTTTTTGTTGCCCGTAACCCGGCAGTTGAAGCAGATTATCATGAGATAGAATCGGCTGTCACGCAACTACTATGCCGGGCAAACGTATTCATAAATGAACAAAATTAGCGTAAATAGAGTGACACTGAACTCTCAATTTCTCAATTTATTTTTTACTATTCCTCCCACATTGGCTTTTTATTGTGTGGGTTGGATTTGAGATAGATTCGAGATAAGGTGAGTTTATGCGGCGGATCGCTTTAATCCTAATTCGTATCTATCAATTGACATTATCCCGGACCTTGCCATCAAGTTGCCGTTTTACACCAACATGCTCACATTATGGTTATGAAGCAATTGAAAAATATGGCGTCTTGAAAGGGGGGTGGATGGCCATCAAACGCATTGGACGATGCCATCCTCTAAATCCCGGTGGTTTTGATCCGGTACCTTAGTGGAGTTACTTTGTACAAGTTAAAAATGCCTGTCAAATGGCCGGTTATTATTCTTTTATTTACCGTTGCTTTCATATTGAGCGCCTGCGGGACAAGTGTCGCTAATAGTAACTGGCCAGGAATGACGGCCGGGGAAAATGGTGTGGTATACGTCGCCTTCGGCCCGGGCATCGTGGCTGTCGATCTAAATGAAGAAAAGCAACTTTGGGTTTATCGTCCCCAAGAATCTAATAACAGCCTGCAATTCTATGCGGCACCTTCGGTTGATCGGGGTCAGCTGGTCTTCGGCGATTACGGTGCTTCTGGTGGTTTTATTTCTGCCAGCGTAACAGTTAGTGTGTATGCTTTAGAAGAGTTATTAAGCCAAAATCCAGTTCTAGCCTGGAGCCAAAGCCAGATAGCACAAGACCGGATCATTGCCCAACCCTTACAATTGGAGGACAGGGTAATCGTAGGCACGGCCGATAATTTTGTCGTCGCTTTGGCTAACCAAGATGGCCGTCCTATATGGAATGATCCCTTCGAAGCCGGTCATAGTATTTGGGGCCATCCAATTGAAGATGATGGGGTCATCTTCGTGCCCTCTCTTGACAAAAACGTCTACGCTTTGGATGCTGAGACTGGCGAAGAGATTTGGCAATCAAACGTCGGTGGCTCGGTTTCAGACAAACTGGTGATGAACGGCGACCTGATTTACGCGGGTAGCTTCGATAAACAAGTACATGCTCTGGATAAGGCTACTGGTGCTTCCCGGTGGACGGCGCTAGCCCAGGCAGCCGTGTGGGGTGCGCCAGCCTATGCCGATGGAGTCGTGTATTTCGTCGATCTCGATGGTAATGCCTTTGCTGTTGGAGCTGAAACAGGGGAACTCCGTTGGGAACGGCCTGTTGCCGAATATGTTGTGGCTGCGACTGTAGTTGATGATGGAGTCGTTTATGTAGCTGCCGCTGGCGATCCCGATATCGCTCCTGCTGAGCGCCAGGGGACACTGATTGCTCTGTCGGCCGATACGGGTGAAGAGCTTTGGCAGAAACAAATGCCCTCTCCTTTGTTTACCACGCCGGTGATCGTCGAAGACTCGATTGTCGTTGCCATGCAAAATGAAACAGGACCACTGACTTTAGAGATTATCGATCTTTCCGATCCAGATCGTAGTTGGACTTTTGTGCCCCAAGTGGAAGATGAGAGTTAGGAAAAAATTGATGCCGCGCCGAAAGGCGCATGGTCGGAGGGAAAGAAAAAAATAGCATCTAGCTATTAAGGAATTTTATTATGTGGGATGCACTTGTTATTGATCCAATGACCAACGCATTGTTGTTCCTTTACAACATCTTGCCTGGATTGGCAGGCAATAGCTTTGTGGTAGCTATTGCACTTTTTACCATACTGATTCGCCTGATCACATTGCCACTCAATTTGCGCCAGCAAAAGAGCAGCATGAAAATGCAGGAGATGCAACCGCAGGTCCAGGCGATTCAAAAGAAATATAAAGATAATCCTCAAAAGATGCAGGAGGAGTTCAAGAAGATCGGTTACAATCCCACCGAAAGCCTGACAGGTTGCCTGCCCCTTTTAATACAGTTCCCTATTTTGATCGGCCTTTATCGGGCGATTATCACCTTGCTTGGATCCACACCTCAGGCGTTATTCGAGCTCACAGATCGCATTTATCCCTTCATTGACGAACTGGTAAACGTTAGCGAAGCACTACCAATACCAAACAAGTTCCTCTGGTTGAATTTGGCTCAGCCTGATCCTTTTTATGTATTGCCTGTACTGGTATTTGGGACCATGTTCATTTCCCAAAAACTGTTGACGCCAAGCACCAAGAAGGAAGATGGTGACAAGAAGAAGAAAAAACAAGACGACAATCCTATGGCTGGCATGACCCAATCCATGCAATATACCATGCCACTTATGTTCGGGTTCTTTTCGTTATCGTTTCCCTCAGGCTTGTCGATTTATTTTATCCTTTCCAACGTGATTGGCATCGGGCAG
The DNA here is from genome assembly GCA_003519205.1 of Chloroflexota bacterium. Taxonomy (GTDB): domain Bacteria; phylum Chloroflexota; class Anaerolineae; order Promineifilales; family Promineifilaceae; genus UBA11865. The sequence continues at coordinate 15,072 of DOXE01000064.1, read as the reverse complement.
GGTTATTTAACGAGATCCAGCATGGCCAAGGAAAAAGCAGCCCAAGAGGCCGGTGAAGAAATACCCAAAACGACCGGGATTCCGGCCGAAGCCAAGGTCCAACCGGCGACGAGTGGGGCGGACGGACGGTCATCATATAAACAACCAGCTAAAAAGAAAACTTCCAAGCGGAAACGCCGGTCTGCAAAACGTTAATAAATTTGACCTGATGTAGGTGCCAAATTAATAGAAAAATCAAAAAACGAGTGAGATGATCATGGTTTCGGATGAAAACGTGCTAGAAATCGGGGGCGAGGATGTTGAGAAGGCTATTGAGGCTGGGCTGGCTCAACTTAATTTGGGCCGGGAAGATGTGAACATAGAGGTTTTAGATGAAGGGAGTTCAGGCTTCCTAGGAATCGGGGGGCGGGAAGCCCAGGTGCGGCTCACGGTGAAACCGGAAGAATCATTGTTGGAACAGCCGCTTCCCCAGGCCAATGATGCTGTCACTATTGAGGCTGATGAGATGGTTCAGGAACCAACCGTCAGGGTGGAAACACGAGAAACCCGGCTAGAGCTTCCGTATGAAGGACAACCAGAAGAAGAAGTAGCTAGGGAAATCGTATCTTCATTGCTGGAAAAGATGCAGATAGATGCTACGATTGAGTTGCGACAATCTGAACCTGACGATTTAACCGGCGAGCAACGGTGGATCGTCGACATCATGGGACAGGATATGGGCGTTCTTATCGGTCCCCGCGGCGAAACATTGAATTCGTTCCAATATATAGCCCGCTTGATGACCGGGCATAAGATTCAACGTAAACCGAATTTTATCGTTGACATCGAAGGCTACAGAGCAAGGCGGGAACAAGCTCTGGCTAGATTGGCAGAAAGGATGGCAGACAAGGTGGTGAATCGTGGTCATTCAATGAGTCTAGAGCCAATGCCTCCTAATGAAAGACGAATCATTCATATAACACTACGGGAAGACGATAGGGTTTATACCGAGAGTATAGGTGAAGGACGCCGCCGCAAAGTCAAGATTTTCCTAGTTCGTTAAATGAAGTTATTCATTCCTGCCGATTTCTGCTTAAATGGTCACTAGCTTCACCCCGATCACAGCCGGTATCCCTTCTAACAACCGTAAAGTCTCTTGATCTGGTTCGCTATCCAGGCTGATGAAGCTTAGGGCTAAACCACCTGGATGATGGCGACCCATTCGCCACTCGCCAATATTGACTTCGGCAGCCGCCAGAATTGTTCCCACCTGGCCGATAACCCCGGGCACATCCTGGTTTTGCAGGATGAGGATTGTACCCTTTGGGCTCGCATCCAGATGATAGTCGTCCACCTGTACCAGGCGAGGTTCTGTGCCCCCAAATAAGACGCCAGCAAGCAGGCGGTGCCCATTATCCCAGTGAACGAGACAGGATATCAAATTTGGGTAGTCAACCAAATTCAAGCCCTTCGTCTGGGTAATAGTGATCCCATGTTCCTCGGCCAGGAGCGGGGCATTAATGTAATTCACAGAGTCAGCCAGCGATCTTTCGAGCAGACCTTTTAATAAAGCCGCAGCCGCCGGCCGGACCAGGCGGTCAACCAATTCTCCACGAACCTCTACTTCGACTCGCCTAATCGGTGCTGGCGCCATTGCTCTTTGCAGGATCCCCAGTTTCTCGGCCAGAAGCATATGGGGTGCAAGCATCGCAAAATCTGGTCCGGCGTGGAAGGGCATGTTTACCGTGTTTCGGAAATCATTCCCTCGCAATGCGTCGATCACTTGTTCCACGATTTGGGTAGCCACATTTCGTTGGGCTTCGACCGTACTCGCTCCTAAATGAGGGGTATGTAAGACGTTGGGCAGCCCAATCAGTGGATTTTCCTTTGGAGGTTCTTGGCTGTAAACATCGACAGCTGCAGCTTTGACCTTTCCTTGTCGCAACGCATCGGCCAATGCTTCTTCGTCGATCAAGGCACCCCGAGCGGAATTGACTATCACGACTTTATCTTTCATTTTGTGGATGGCCGAGGCATCGATAATTTTTTTCGTCTGAGCCGTAATGGTTGTATGAAGGCTAATGTAGTCCGATTGCTCCAGTAGATCGTCCAGGTCGACGAGGGCGACGCCCAATTCTTTGGCCACATCTTCAGAAACAAACGGATCATAGGCCAGGATCTCCATGCCAAAACTTTTGGCGCGGGAGGCGAACAAACGGCCGATCCGTCCAAATCCGATGATGCCAAGCACCTTGCGGTATAACTGGCGGCCGACGAAATCGGAGCGCCGCCATTCCCCAGCTAATAAAGAGGCATGGGCGGGCGCGGTATGCCGGCTAACGGCTAGCATGAGCGTCATCGCTTGTTCGGCCGTGGCTACAGCATTGGCCTGTGGCGTATTCATCACAATGATTCCTTTAGAAGTCGCCGCCTGTAGGTCAATGTTGTCTACGCCGATGCCAGCCCTTCCAACCACTCGTAAGTTACTGCCGGCAGCCAGGACGTCGGCATCTACTTTCGTGCCACTTCGTACGATAATAGCTTCATAACCGGGTATGATAGAAATCAATTCTTCTTTGCTCAGCTCGAGCTTGACGTCAAATTCGACATCTTCAGCCTGATCAAGCAACTCAATTCCGGTATCCCCCAATCTATCTGAAACGAGAATTCGGTACATCAGGCTGGTTCCTTAGCTAAAAACCGGTCAATGGTTGCCAGTAGTTCCTCTAGTTCATGAAATTGAGTATCACCCATGTGGGCAATGCGGAAGTTTTTGCCTTTCAGTGGGCCATAGCCGTTGGAAATGATCATGCCCTGGGATCGCAAGTATTGGTTCAGTTCATTTATGTCAATCTCTCGGTCGTTCATCACGCAAGTAACTGTAGGAGAACGGTAACCTTCTGGCGCAAATAATTTGAGACCTCTTGCTTGCGCCCAGAAAATGGTCCGATCACGCAGGTCCAGGTGTCGTTGGAACCGGTTTTCCATGCCTTCTGCTAACATATCATCCAGTTGCCTGTCCAGAGCATAGAGTAATGAAATAGCTGGTGTTGCCGGTGTTTGATTACGTAGCAAGTATTTCTCCAATTCCAAAAAGTCAAAATAATATCCTCGATGAGATACAGTTCGGGCTTTCTCGAGCGCCCGGTCAGAAACAGCACAGAAGGCCAATCCGGCCGGGAGTGCGAAAGCTTTCTGGCTTGAAGTCAAAACGACGTCGAGATCCCAGGCGTCGAATTCCAGCTTGATTCCAGACAAGCCACTTACCGAGTCCACCAATATCAGGATCTCGTCACCTCCTGGTAGTGAGCGAACGGCCTCGGCGATCTTTTCAATAGGGCTGGTCGCGCCGGTGCTAGTTTCGTTATGAACGACGGTAATGGCATCAAAATCCCCAGCAGACAAGCTATCAACCACTTGTTCCGGCAGAATGGGTTTTCCCCAATCAACTTCAAGAACCGAGTTTTGTTTTCCATTTGCTTCGGTTACCTTCCGCCAGCGGTCGGAAAAGGCTCCGTTAACGCAGTTGAGCACATTTATATCGCTACAGTTACGAACGGCGGCCTCCTGTAATCCCGTGCCTGAAGATGCCGTAATATAAACCCGGCTTTCGGTGTAAAAAACTTGACGGATTTTCTCCTGAATTCGTCCAAATAAATCTGCACATTCTGGCATCCGATGGCCAATCATCCATTCGGTTTGAGCATCAAGAATTGTTGGCCTTACCTCAGTTGGGCCGGGAATAAATAGCCTAATATGCTGCTTGCCATGCCTTGTCGAATTTGTCATTGAGTTCCTCGCTCTGGAAACTGATCCCACCTTGATTAATGAGAATTTTCGCTTTTTCTGCCACATCCTGATAATCGCTGCCCTCGAGGCTGGCCAGATTAGCCGGACCGGCGGCAATGGCTAATAGGGGGGCCAGGCTGTGGGAATTAATAAAGACAGGTGCTTCGGATTGTACCCGCGACCTGGTGACGACGCCGCCAAAACCGACGAATAGATCCACCGCCCTGCTGGCGAGTAAGTCACTCACGCCGTCTCCTACAAATAGCGATCTGCCCATTTGATCGCCCAGGAAATCTCCCACTATCTGGGCTTTGCCATCGCTGACAGTGAGAGAGTCACTCGGGTAAGAAAGGAGTCGTTCTGAAACATTCGGCTGTTCGTAGTTGATTTGTTGCCACCATTCACCGGAGAGCTGGTCGTATTCAACATTGACGGCGCGTATGTGATCGAGTGGAACACCTAGAAATCGACCGAATTCAATAACCGGCTCGGCCAATCCTCCGCTGAGTATATATACTTGGTGGTTCAAGTATTGGAGAGCTGCAACAACCTCAACCGCATCAGGCACGATATTTTTTTTGTAAATCTTTCGAATGGTCTGAATTTGCCCACGTGTTGGTTTTAAGGCTTGTAACCGTTTTGCGTATACTTCTTCCAGATCGACTTCACCGTTCATGGCCGCCTCGGTGAGAACACCAATCCGCCAACTTTTGCCGCTTGCTTCTGCAAGGGCATCGATCCCTTCTATTGTTGTCAATGTTGAATCGCAATCGAAGAAGACGTGTTTATATGCGGGCCATCTCATATCTTACTCAATAAATGGCTATTTCTACCAATTAAATTCGAGGATTCAACCCCCGCATGGTCATGAATTCTACTGGCTGCCAAATCGTTTGACAATGAGTCTTTCATTCCGAAATTTGTGCTAACTCCAGAAAACTTGAGTGTAATTGACCGTTGCTGGCAATACAACCGGTCTCACTCAAGCTCCATGGTTGTCCACCTAGGCCGCTGACAAACCCCCCGGCTTCCTGAATGATTACCTTGGCGGCAGCTACATCCCAGGGACCGATAACCAGATTGGCATATACATCAAGACGGCCGGCAGCGACCCAGGCTAAAGCCAGGGCAGCTGAACCTGTTGCCCGAATCGTATGTACCTGGTGGGCAAAACGGCTGATGGATTCAATCATACTCTGCCGTTTCTCGGGTTCACGGCTCCAATCCATCCCGACTAAGGCTTTGTCTAGTGTAAGCGTCGAGCTGACTTGTATGATTTCTCCGTTCAGAGTACTTCCTGCATTAACGGCCGCACTAAAGAGCTCATCACGCATTGGATCATAAATAACCCCGGCCAAAAAATTTGTGTCGGAATTGCTTATGCGTTGTGTCTCGCCAGCCGGCATTTCTTTGGCCAACATGGCGCCTATTGAGATGCAAAAGGTTGGAACTTGCCGGCTGTAATTACTGGTACCGTCGACTGGATCGATGATCCACTGGATGGGACCGGAGGCAGGTAACCTGGGATCGTCTTCCTCGGTTATAAAGCCATGGTCGGGGAAATGTCTTTGGATCTCTTGGGTGATTATAAACTGGGAAGCCAAATCGGCGTCAGTGACGAAATCCCGGAATCCTTTACGACTATATTCACGTGGTTGATCCCATTTCTGTCGTAACAAAACGCCAGCCTTCAAGGCGGCCTGCTCGGCAACTGCGCGTAAATCGGTCGGATTTATAGTAGTTGAATTTTCCATCTAAATGTAAACCTAATAAGCAGCATGGTCTCATCGAGCAAGTAGGCAGAACAACGCATTATATCAGCCAAAGGAACCGACGGCACAACAAATTAGGGTCAACGTTAGTTCTTATACTTTTCTATTGTCGATCTTACGGCTCTCTTATACGTAGGCAATAAAGTTCTGTCTGCGTTCAGCGAGACGAAAAATGCGGATTTCGATTTTAAAAAAAGAGTAGTCCTAAAAACGAATGATGTTACTTCTCCTGTTGAATAAATGGCACGATTTCAAGCATTGGTTTAATAAAACAAAGGATTACGGAGGTAATGATAGTGATGTGGAAAAGTGTTTATCGACGGCCGGCATGGCCTCGAAGAATGTTATGGCGAGACTTACAAGGTTTCCAGGGAAACATGGAGTTTCTTTTGGGCGGCACACGTGGTCCGGTTCAATCTCGTTTCCCAATGATTAATGGTTGGGTGAATGATGAGGGGCTGATCGTGACGGCCGAGATCCCTGGCGTGGATCCCGCCGAGATTGACATTTCGATCATGGATGAAAGCTTGACGCTAAGCGGTTCCAGAGATAGCGAAGAACTGCCAGAGGGCAGCGAATATATTCGTCGTGAGCGAAGCGATGGTAAATTCTCGCGGACGATCGAACTGCCATTCCGTGTTGATGTGGATGCAGTAGAAGCGCAAATTCAGAATGGTGTATTAAAGGTTGAACTTCCTCGCCTTCCTGAGGAAAAGCCACGTAAGGTTAAGGTCAATTGAGGTGATGTAATGAGTGAGATGACGATGGAATTAGAAAAGAAAGAAGCACCAACGTCGGATGAAGCCGAGGTTGTACGCGCTCGGAGGACTTTTATCCCCCGCATAGATATTTACTCTGCCGGTGATGAGATAGTTTTGGTAGCAGATATGCCGGGGGTAGATGAGCAAAATATTGATGTCACGTTGGAGAAAAATCTGTTGACCATCCGCGGGCGAGTAGTTAACCAGGCGCCAGAAGGATACAATTCTGTTTATTCTGAATACCGAATTGGTGATTACGAGCGGACTTTTTCGCTCTCCGATGAAGTAGATCGCGACAAAATCGAGGCTGTGCTGACTAACGGTGTTTTACGATTGACGCTAACTAAGGCTGAAGTAGCAAAAGCTCGTAAAATTGCAGTTCACGCGGAACTATAATAATTAAGAACGGCTAAGCACCAGCTTTCAATAGAGGAAAATTGACCGGTGTGTTTATTGCGCACCGGTCTTTTTTATACTTGATTATGATCGATGGCGTGTTGGATCGTGAGCTGCAACCCAACTTCTAACTCAATGGAGGGATTCCATCTCAATAGTGTAAAAGTTCGTTCGGAGTTAGCAACTTGTATAGGGATTTCGCCTGGCCGGTCGGGAAGAGCACCAATGATAGGTTTTCCCCCCAAGCCCACCAATTCATAGACCATCTTTACAACTTTCTCAACACTTGTGACTTTCCCATGACCTAATTCAAAGGTCTCGCCTGGTGGCAAATCTACAGCCATGGCCAAAATAAAACCACTGGCGACATCACGCGCGTAAATCCAGTCCCTTTTTTGTTGGCCTGATGTCATTGGAAAATCATCGCCATCTAAAGCTGCCTTAATAGCTGCCTGGATTAAGGTATGTGATGCTTGCCAAGGACCGTAAGCCTGGTAAATCATGCCCCCCACAATTGGCCAACCATTGGTCTGGGCATACATTTGGCAAAAAATCCAGGCTGCCGCCTTACTTGCAGCATATACATTTTGAAAACTTAGTTCCCCAGGCGTCCGGGCGATGATCACCTGCTCGCATTTTGAATCGACGATGCTGCTTTCGAAGCAAGCCCGCAGCAGATTTATCGTGCCAATGAGGTTATGGCGAACGGCGAGGTAAGGGCTGAGAAAGGGATCGGCGACGCCAACGGCCGCTAGATGAAAGACGCAATCAGGTGCAGCGTCGCGCACCGCTCGAACAGTCAAATTGTAGTTTCGCAAATCGGCGTAGACGACTTCCAGTTGCGAACGTAGTGATGCTAAAGGAGATGGTAGCTTGCTACTATCCTCCATACCCGGGAGGAGCATGAGAGTTACGGTTGCTCCCGATTCGACCAATTGTGGTACGAGATGTCGGCCGATGAATCCTGTCCCCCCAGTTACCAGGACCTGCATGACCCGAGTTAGACAGTCTTAAGGAATTCGCTGTACCAGGCAATAGACTTTCTCAACCCATCTTCCAAGCTATGTTTGGGTTGCCATTCTAGAACCTGCCGCGCCTTCTCAGAAGTTAAATATTTGTCGACGACTTCATTCTGCGCTTCGTTCAAAATGATTGGTTCGAGTTCTGGATAGGAAGATAAGCTAACGATCGTGTTTACCATCTCCAATACCGTCGTCGGCTGGTCGAGACCAAAATTAAAAGCCTGCCCACAAATATCAGGTCGATGAATTTGTTGGGCGAGACTGAGATAAGCATCGGTGGCGTCTTCAATAAATAAATAGTCCCTGCTGAAGGCTCCGTTGGAGCGGATCACTGGGGGCTCACCACGGAGCACGTTGCGGATTGTTCCTGGAACAAGCCGGTTCCAATTTAGATCGCCGCCGCCGAATAGATTAGCAAAACGGGTAACCACGATGGGCATACCGTAAGAGTGCGCATAGGCGCGAGCGATCAAGTCAGTACAACTCTTCGATACATCATACGGATGGCACGCCCCAAGCGGCGAGTCTTCCCGGTAAGGTAATTTGGCCTGTTCACCATAGGCATGGTAACTACTGGCAACCACGATGCTTTCAATGGTAGGATTGCGCCGAGCCGCCTCTAACAGAACCCAGGTGCCCCTTACGTTTGTCTCGAAAGTTGACAATGGAGCCCGGTTGGCGATGCCTACAATTGTCTGCGCCGCCAAATGAAAGACAGTTTCGACCTCATATTCGGCTAAGATTCGTTCCAGGAACTCGTAATTGGCCACCTCGCCTTCAACTACAGTGACTGAATCAATAAGACCGGTACGCAATAGCTCGCTGCGAGGCACCTGGTCACGCACCAGGCCGATCACGTCTGCACCGGCCGCCATCAAACGGGCTGTCAATCTGGATCCTAGAAATCCCGTGCAGCCGGTAATAAATACTCGTCTATCTTGCCAGAATGATCTACTCAAAGCCTTCTCCGTTTTACCAAACTTTCCATGGGGCACCTTTTCTCCAGAGCTCTTCCAGCAGCATATTATCTTTCATGGTATTCATGGACTGCCAAAATCCGGTGTGCTGGTACATCATCAATTGCCCGTCCTGGGCAAGTTGGGGCAAAACCTCGGTTTCCAAGTTAACGTCGTCACCATCCACCATAAGGTCAAGGACGGTCTGTTCAAACAACATGAAACCGCCATTTATCCAATACGGGAGCTGGGGACGTTCGACAAAACCACTCACCTGACCGGCCTCGTCGGCCTCTACCACGCCATATTCGAGCGTAACTTGCACGGCGGTAATTGTGGCCATCTTTCCATGTCGTTGATGAAAATCTACCAGGGCGTTTATATTAACATCACTTACATCATCTCCATAAGCAACTATGAAGCGATTGCCTTCTAAGTGATCTCGCACACGGGCAATTCGACTTGCCTTCTCAGTATTTTGCCCAGTATCGACTAGTACGACCTCCCAAGAGGGGTGGTTTATGTCTGTGTGATATTGGAAGCGGGAGGAATCATCATGATTGCCCAGTCGCACCGTATAGTTACGGGTCATCGCTTCATAGTCCAGAAAATATCGCCGTAACTGTTCGCCACCATAACCTAAAGTGAGGATAAAATGGTTAAAGCCATAAACCGAAAAAATGCTCATGACGTGCCAAACGATGGGCCGACCTCCTACGGGAACCAGATTTTTTTGGGTAAGCGTCCCACCGCGCATGCGGGTTCCTTGTCCACCACAGAGAATTACAACCGGGATTTTTTCCATAATTTGTTGGAAAAGAGAGCTTTTCGAAGAATTTTCTTCTTTTTCGTTTGCCAATCAATCAGTCGTTTGAAGGTGATTTGCTCATAGGACGCCATTCTCCACGCCGCGAGGCTTCCACAGCTTTTCGCAAGTGTTTTCCATACGGTGGGTAAACGACGCCCATCTCGGTTACGATTCCGGTGACAAATCGGTGGGGCGTAACGTCGAATGCAGGATTGCGAGCCGTGATGCCATCTGGTGCAATTGGACGATCGATCGCTTTAAGGACTTCGTCAGGTGTCCTTTCTTCTATGGGAATTAGATCGCCGTTTGCTAGCGCCAGGTCGATGGTGCTGGTGGGTACCACCGGGTAAAAGGGAATCCCATTTTCCTTGGCAACTACGGCCAGCTTGTAAGTGCCGATCTTATTGGCCACATCCCCGTTTGCGGCCGTCCTATCGGATCCGACAAGCACGATGTCAACCTGGCCTGTTCGCATAAAGTGTCCGGCCGCGTTATCGGCGATCAAGTCAAAGGAAATGCCCCGATTTTTCAATTCCCAAGCCGTCAGCCGGGATCCTTGAAGCCTAGGTCTGGTCTCGTCGACTAAGACGTGGACCTTTTTCCCTTGTTCGTGAGCAGCGAAGATCACACCCAGGGCCGTTCCCCAATCCACAGTAGCCAGTGCGCCGGTATTACAATGATGGAGGATTGTGTCGCCGTCAGAGACCAATTCAGCGCCATTAAAGCCCATTTGACGGTTCAACTCAACGTCATCATCGGCGATCCGCTGAGCCGAGGTTAAGAGAGCCTGGCGTAGCTCGCCAATATTTTTCAAGCTTTCGTCGCCCGCCACATCAATCTGGCTGGCGACAGCCCATGAAAGATTAACTGCGGTCGGTCTGGCTGCATTAAGCGTTTCAGCGGCACCTTCAAGATCACTTCTCAGTGTTTTTAGGTCCTTCGCCCTACTTTTTCTAGCAGCCAGAGCCATACCAAAAGCGGCCGTAGCACCTATCGCTGGAGCGCCACGAACGTACATTTCGCGAATTGATCGTGCGACGTCGTGGTAGTCATCAAACTCAGCAACAACGAATTCAAAAGGCAATTGGCGCTGGTCGATCATTTTTACGGTGTTGTTATCATAATCCCAGAAGACGGTTCGCATACAACCTCCAATCGATTCCCGGATCCCACCAGGGGTTTGATCATAACACAGTGAAAGGGGCATGCCAATCGCCTCATTGACGGTACCCTTGGGCACTGTTAGAATGGAATTTTGGTGGTTCAATGAGCGATCGCAAACAGATGAATCGAGATTGGGAAACCTGGCGCAGATGGTTTGCCCCGGGGATTGGCGTAAAACGCTGGCTGTTACTCCTTGCCCTGGGGGCCATTATTGCCGGAATTGGCATCGGCGCATTCATCGTCGAATTGGGACAACAGGACTTGTTGGTTGGCGATATCTACGGTTTGATAACGCTTAGTTTTCTGCCCGTTGGTCTGAGAATCCTGATCCCACTATTTGCCGGAGGAATCCTCATTTTTATCGCCGTCTTTAAGCTAAGCAAGAACATTGTAGCTCCATTTCGCGCGCCAGGTGTGCGAGTGGTCGATTCATTACACATGTATACACAGAAAAGCCGAGGTCCGAGGATTGTGGCCATTGGGGGTGGAACCGGACTTCCGGCATTGCTCCGTGGGTTGACCGAGTATACGAACCACATCACGGCCATCGTCACAGTTGCCGACGATGGTGGTAGCAGTGGGCGGCTACGACGTGACATGGGCGTACTGCCACCAGGTGATTTTCGCAATAATATGGCCGCGCTGGCTAGGGATGAAGCATTAATGACCCAATTATTACAATATCGCTTTGGTGGCCAGTTGCATGGTGACGGAAACGGACGAAATGGGTTGCAAGGGCACGCATTTGGAAATTTATTGTTGGTAGCCTTGACCGGGATCACTGGCAGTTTTGACGAAGCGTTAGTGGCGGCTGGCCGCGTGTTAGCCGTTCGTGGGCAAGTCTTGCCATCTACTTTGGCCAACGTGACCCTCTNNTTGTTGGTGAGTCGTCCATTCCCAAGGCTCTTGGCCGGGTGGAGATGGTAGCCCTGGAGCCGGCTGAGGTTCCAGCCTATCCCCAATCTGTGAAGGCTATCTTGCAAGCCGACCTGGTAGTAATTGGACCGGGAAGTCTCTACACGAGCATTATCCCAAATCTCTTGGTGAAGGATATTACCCGGGCACTCCAGCGTACAAGGGCTAAAAAGATTTACGTTTGCAACCTTGCCGTACAACCTGGTGAGACGGATAATTACAATGTCGCNNAAGGAGATGATTTAATGACAGTCAAGATAGGAATTAATGGTTTTGGCCGCATTGGGCGGCAAGTTTATAAGGCCATTTACGAGAATTATCGGGATGTGCTTGACGTTGAAGCCATCAACGATCTGATGGATGTGGGGACCAATGCCCATCTGCTCAAATATGACTCAACTTACGGCCGTTTTCCTGGTGAAATTGAGGTGCGCGAGGGCGACATCTATGTGGATGGCGAGAAACTAAAAAGTTATGCTGAACGAGACCCGGCAAAATTGCCTTGGGGCGAGCTTGGCGTAGATATCGTTCTGGAATGTACAGGCATTTTCCGGACAAGAGACAAAGCGGGCCTTCATCTAGAAGCGGGGGCTAAAAAGGTGCTGCTTTCAGCCCCTGGAAAAGGTGTAGATGCCACCTTTGTTTTGGGCGTCAATGAAGAGGAATACGATCCAGATAACCATCACGTTATTTCCAACGCCAGTTGTACGACTAACTGCCTGGCCCCGGTTGCCAAGGTTGTCAACGACGAATTTGGAATTAAACGCGCCTTGATGTCCACGATTCATGCCTATACAAATGGACAACAAATCCTGGATATGGCTTATAAAGACTTGCGCCGTGCCCGTTCGGCCGGGATCAATATCATTCCGACAACCACTGGCGCGGCTAAGGCTGTATCCATGGTGATACCCGATTTGGAAGGTCGTTTTGACGGCATGGCTTTCCGAGTTCCAGTTCCGACAGTCTCGGTGGTAGATATGACGGCCGAACTTGAGAATGACACAACTATCGAGGAAATAAACGGAGCGTTTAAAGCTGCAGCCGAAGGTGACGGTTGGATGGGCAAGGTCTTAGCCTATACCGAAGAGCCATTGGTTTCCACCGATTTCATCGGAAGTAATGACTCATCCACCGTTGATGGCTTGTCAACACAAGTGATTGGCGGTAATTTGGCAAAGGTAATTGCCTGGTATGATAACGAGTGGGGTTACTCAATGCGCCTAGCCGACCTGACCGTTTTTGTCGCTGAAAGGCTCTAGCAACTATCGCGTTTTTCCGAACCTTAAGCTCAATCAGCCATTTCTTTGGCCTGATTTGTTCGTTGATAGGGGTGCTTTGGTAAGCGCCCCTATTTTTGTTCAAATAGTGCTACTATATGGGTGGGCTATGCAGTTAAAAGAACTAGAAGAACGCATGCACGCTTTCGTGACCAATAAAGGTTGGTACGAAGAAGATTCGCCAAGACAGCAATCTCCGCGAAACTTAGCGATTTCGTTGGCCGTCGAGGCAGCCGAGATATTAGAACATTTCCAATGGCAGGATGAATTAAAGGATAGGGATTCTCTTGCCGGCGAGTTGGCCGATGTGGCGTTGTATTTATTGCAGATATCCAGCATAACCGGCATTGACTTGGAACAAGCTATTTTGGATAAACTGGCCGAAAACGAGAGCCGGCAATGGCCTTATCCTTGAAGCATCGATTATTATAAACTTTCAAAGATCTGATTAAGAGCCCTTTTTAAATATTCCATGCGAATTCTGGCGGTCAGCGACCGAATAGTTAAAACGTTATACTCATCCAACGTTGGAGAGAGGTACTCGGATATAAACCTGCTAATAGGGTGCGGTGATTTACCCTTCTATTATCTAGACTTTTTGGTGTCGGCCTTGGACCGACCCCTGGTCTATGTCCGAGGAAACCATGATATTAGCCCCCAGTACACGGCCAATGGTCGTGTTCTCCATGACGTGCCAGGTGGCCTGGACATTCATGGACGGGTGGTGTGGGCCAAGGGTTTGATCGTAGCTGGCCTTGAGGGATCAATGCGTTACCGGCCAAATGCACCCTATATGTATACCGACCGGGAGATGAGTTGGAACGTTTACCGCCTCATCCCCCAATTAATCTGGAATGTGGCCCGTCATGGCCGGTACCTGGATATCTTAGTGACCCATTCACCCCCGTACGGAATCCACGACGGACGTGATCTGGCCCACAAAGGATTTCGGGCCCTAAGAAGTTTTATCCAGCGTTTTCGGCCGCGATACATGCTTCATGGACACGTACATGTTTATCGCCAGGACGTGCCACGCATCACCCAATTTGGCGATACGACCGTCATTAATGTTTATCCCTATCAAGTTATCGAATACAAATGAATAACGGGATGGTTGGCGCAGACTGGCCCAGTTTCACTACAAACACATAATCCAGTTTAACTGGTAAAAACTGGACCATTCTGACTCGATCAAATCTAAAAACGTGACGCACCTATCTGACTAAATGGTGACTTGACTGCATATTTTCCGGGTCGTACACTAAACACGAGGAACCACAGAATGTTTGCTGAGCTCCGGTCAAATATAAACCTTGGCGAGTCCTTAGTTCCGGTCAAGAAGTATCTCGCCCGGCCGTCCCAGTTGTTCCGAGAGTACGACCGTAAGGATCTGCGACCTGACTTGATCGCCGGGCTTACGGTAGCGGTCATTCTATTGCCCCAGGCTATTGCTTTTGCCCTAATAGCCGAATTGCCACCGCAAATGGGCATTTACACGGCTATCATCGCTGCTGTGATAGCCGGGTTATGGGGTTCCTCAAATCAAACCCACACTGGACCCACCAATGCCGTTTCTTTGCTGGTTCTATCAATCCTACTGAGTAATTTCATCCCAGGAAGTCCAGATTTCATCCTCGCTGCGGGCATGCTAGCCCTTATGGCTGGTATTTTTCAACTGGGTTTGGGTTTGGCGAGGTTGGGAATGCTGATCAACTTCGTATCCCATTCTGTCATCATTGGCTTCGCAACCGGTGCTGGATTATTAATCGCCATTAGGCAGATACCTCATTTGCTGGGGATCGAGGTCCAGGGAGAAAATATCGGTGAATTTTTATTTGGGATTGGAAGTGGTTTAACGGAGACAAACCTTATTACAGCCGCATTAGGAATTGGCACAATCGTCCTAATCTTGGTGGTCAGGCGAATTAATAAAAGATTACCGGGTGCCCTCATCGCCATGGCAGTGGCATCTTTTCTTGTTTATGCTTTTAACCTTGACGAACGCGGTGTATCAGTCATCGGAGAACTACCCAAATCTCTACCTCCACTCGCAGATCTACCCCTACTCGATCTTGGTTTCATTACCCGGCTTTCAACCGGGGCTCTTGCCGTGGCCGCGATTGGTCTCGTCGAAACCACGGCGATCTCCCGCTCGATTGCCACCCAAACCGGCCAGCGGTTAGACAGCAACCAGGAATTCGTGGGCCAGGGCCTGGCCAACATCGCCGGC
>DOXE01000009.1 GCA_003519205.1 Chloroflexota bacterium | reverse complement strand
TGCCTGGCGTTTTTTATTAGGTGCGTGGTTAGGAAAGAGCTTGCGCTTTGCCCTGCTGGCGGCTTTAGGTGCCGCAGCCATCTAATTGCTCCTTCACCATTGATGAAATAACGAACGATAAATCCCTCTCATTCGCATTTTCACCAGCTTATCAATTATACTTCCACCAGTAATTGTCCCGCGATCCCCTCTAAAGGGATACTCTGCAGTGAATCGCAACGAAAAATGAATAGCCGGTAAAGGAGAACAATGCCATGCGTGTGGGGCTAATTGGTATGGGTAACATGGGTACGGCGATCGCCAATCTCATCGCCGTCAACGGCTTTGAAGTATTGGGTTGGGATTATAATCCGAGTGTCGTCGACGAAATCAACAAAAAAGGAGTCAATTCCCGATACCTTGCGGGAATTGACCTGGATCTAAAGCTCAAGGCGACAAATGAAATTATGAGAGTGGCCGATTTTAGCGATTTGCTATTTGTAGCTATTCCATCAGTGTTCATAAAGTCGACTTTGGCACCACTCCAGGATCATATGCCTGAAGATCTCATCGTCGTGAACATGGCCAAAGGTATCGACCGCGTAACAGGCTTGACGTCCTATCAAACGATTGGTTCGATATTTCCAGATAATCGAAAGGTCGTGCTTTCCGGGCCAACCATCGCCAACGAATTTGCCAGAGGGATGGCCACTGTGGTTGTCTTGGCTAGCGATAGGCGTGATGATTTGTTGAAGGTGGCCCATGTCCTCGATAATGAATGTTTTCGCACTCGTTTTTCTGATGACACGATTGGCGTGGAACTTGGGGGCATTTTGAAAAACATCTACACCATTGGTCTAGGCCTGTTTGACGGCAAGCAGATCACTAGCGTGAATTTCAGATCGGTTTATCTAACGATTGCCATGGAAGAAATCGCCCGGATAGGGGTAGCCATGGGAGCCAAGATCGAAACCTTTCTTTACCTGGCCGGCATTGGCGACCTGTTGGCAACTTCTATGAGCCAGCATAGCCATAACAGGCAACTGGGAGAATACCTGGCCCATGGCTATTCGCTAGAAGAGATCAAAGATAAAATGGGGGTGCTCCCAGAAGGCTTCAATACGCTCCAGATCGTCCTCTATATTGCCGAAAAACTACATATCTCAATTCCCCTGGCGAAGGGTTTATGGGATGTGATCCACGGCCGTTACCAAGCCGACAAGTTTATCAAAGCCTTTATCAAGGATTTCGTAGAATAGCTGATTCGACTTATCAGGCAATTAATGAGAGTATCTTTCTGGGTGTCCTGTTAGGGAAATGGTGAAATTTCAGCCTGCCATCAATCACCCCAAGGTGTACAGAATGGGGCAATTTTTATCCGTTGGACAACATGTTAGATAGCCAGCCCATGATGACCAACATGGCGATGACTCCGAGGAAGGCATAAGCCATAGTACGAGGCACTTTCCAACTCCACGCTCGAAGCAAAGCCCCGGCCGAAGCCCCAACAACTGCCACGAGGCCAGCAGCTAGTAAAATGTAGATGATTTCGATGTTAGGTACCAAGATTGGGAGATGCATAATTTCACCCTATGATTTTACCAATCCCAATCATAGATAAAATCCTACGTGATATTCACTCCTGAATAAACGGGTTTATTGAGCAAAAGGCCAACCACGATGAAAGGCTATTGGTTAAAAAGGCAATTAAAATTATTTTAAGAATTTATCTTGCAAGGTCAATAGATAACAGGTCACAGAAGGGGCCGGTCCAGGCTCATGGACTTTGTAACTTGTCGATCGGCAATGCTAAAATCACTCCGCATGTTGATGAATAATATGATTTAGAGGAGGAAGGATGTCCCAAACTTATGATGTCATCATAATCGGTGGAGGTATCATGGGCTGCAGCAGCGCCTACCAGCTAGCTAAAAGGGGTTTGAAAGTGGCGTTGTTTGAGAAGAAGAGCATCGGCGATAGCCCCAGTGGTAAGTCCTCAGCCATTATTCGCCAACATTATTCCAATGAGTTGACAGCCAGTATGGCACACTATAGTTTAAAAACCTTTAGAAACTTTGATGAGTTTGTCGGTGGCGAATGCGGCTTTAACCAGACCGGATTTGTGGTTATCGTCGAAGCTAAGGACCAGGCTGGATTAGAAGCCAATGTAACTTTCCAGAAAAGCCTGGGCATCCAAACCGAATTAATAGGTGCGGAGGCTTTGAAAGAACTCATGCCAGGTATAGATACGGGCAGCCTCGTCGCCGTTGCCTACGAACCGGAGAGTGGTTATGCCGATCCTTATCTGACGGTGAATGCATATGCCCAGGCCGCCCAAAGGGAGGGAGTAATTTTTTACCGGGACACCGAGGTTACCGGCATTCGGCTGGACGGAGACAAGGTTAAAGGTATCGAGACGGCCGACGGTAAATACGAATCGCCAATCGTCATAAACTGCGCCGGGGCTTGGGGGGCTGGCGTAGCCCGATTGGCAGGCATTGAAGTCCCCATAAACTCTTGTCGAGTCCAGGTTGCTTTTTTCCGCCGTCCCCAAGACCAGGCAGCCTCACATCCTGTCGTGGCCGATTTCGTAAACGCTACCTATTTCCGTTCCGAAACAGGCGGAATAACGCTGGTAGGCCTGATTGACCCGGGCGAGGCTAATGCCATCGTCAATCCTGACAATTTTAAAGAATATATGGACGATGATTTTTTATTGGATGCAGGTGAGCGATTGGTGAATCGCTACCCGGCGATGGAACGAAGCGAAAGCACTGGAGGTTATGCATCTTTGTATGCGATCACCCCTGATTGGCACCCGATCGTAGATGAGGTGCCAGCAGGTAGTGGATTTTACATTTGCAGTGGTTTTAGCGGGCATGGTTTCAAACTGGCTCCAGCAATCAGTTTGATGGTGGCCGATTTGACAACTGGAAAAAGTAAACCTGTGTTCGATCCCAGTCTATTCAGTTACGGCCGGTTTGAAGCAAACCAGCTGGTGCGAGGAAGATACGAATATAGTATTGTGGGTTAATTTACACTCTTAGATCTACCAGATGAGTACTGGCGGCTCTTTTTTCTTAAATTCAGATAAGGCTTAGGCGAAACCG
>DOXE01000463.1 GCA_003519205.1 Chloroflexota bacterium | reverse complement strand
CTGGGGCGACGAGCGGTGTGTTCCGCCGGATGAGGCTGGAAGCAATTACCGGCAAGCTAAAATGTTGTTGCTTGATCATTTGCCCATTGTGCCAGAGAATGTGCACCGGATGAAAGGAGAGCTTTCGCCTGAAGAGGCTGCTTCAGAATATGCTGTAAAGTTAGCAGCGCTTGGAGAAGGGGCTCGAAAATGGCCAAGGTTTGACGTAGTCTTGCTAGGAATGGGGGAAGATGGGCACACAGCTTCCTTGTTTCCGGGCAGCCGATCTGATGATTTTATAAATAGATCGGCCATGGCTGTCACCGCCCATTACGGTGACCGGCCGTCGAATCGGGTTACACTGACACCTCAAGTATTTAATAGTGCTCGAACGATCCTCTTTTTAGTGGCCGGAGAGGGCAAAGCCGAGGTGGTAAAAGCTGTGATCAAAGGTCCCAATGCTCCCCGTAAATGGCCAGCCCAGCATATCAGGCCTGAAGATGGTTTGGTTTACTGGTTGTTAGATGAAGGTGCAGCCAGCCAAATAGCCTAACCTTCAGCCAATTCTGATAGTAGATGAGAGTTCGTGATTTTCCGAGTGTTTCGTGCCCAACAGATAATTAGCCAGTTTTTTCACCAAACCACAGTGATATGTAACCTTTCTTAAATTTCTGCATCTCAAAGTATTAGGAATGATCCATTCTTTTAGTTAGGATTGGTTCCTTGTTGGAGTCTGAAGATACGAATTTATGTGGAAGATATTGAGGAGAATATTTTGATGATTTCTCAGGAGCAAGCCATTGGCTTCAGTGTTGAATTGGACGAAGAATTTGAATCTGTCAAAGAAAAAGTGATCGAGGCCTTAAAAGTTGAAGGTTTTGGTGTACTAACTGAAATTGATGTGAAGGCGACATTGAAAAAAAAGCTTGATGTCGATTTTCATCCTTATCAAATTTTAGGAGCGTGCAATCCTCCCTTGGCTTACGAGGCTTTGAAAATTGCGCCCCATGTTGGACTACTCTTACCTTGCAATGTGATCGTCAATCAAATTACCGATGATAGGGTAAATGTGTCGTTTATCGATCCTGTTCTCATGATGGAGGTAGCATCGGAACCGGCATTGAAGGGTGTGGCAGAAGATGCAAAGGCGCGATTATTACGGGTAATGGCATCGTTGGAAGGGGAGGTAGATTAGATTATGCCCATTTATGAATTTGATTGCCAAAGTTGTGGAAATGAATTTGATAAGCTCGTTCGCACGATGTCGGCTGTATCAAGTGTAACCTGCCCGTCTTGTGAAAGCTCTCACATAAAGAAGAAAATGTCGCTCTTTTCGAGCCGGGCCGGAAATCATAGCTCCGCTTCGGCTACCAATGCAGCTGCAAGTTGCTCCCCCGGCGGCCTCTGAGGAATTCCCAGTTAAATCTGGCCGTCGGCCGGTTATCGAAAAACCTCATACTTGGTGTAAGCCTACGGTTGACGAAGCTAGTTTAGCCACCATACTAGCATTATGACCGATTATTTAGCTTTAGCGGATTGGCGTCGGGCAATGGCCGAGATGTATTTCGCTGTGAGAAATACCCCGAAAGCGGGCCAATTGTTTGCATGGCAGGATTGGCGGGCCAGGCGAAATAATCTTTTCAAAAATCATCAACAATCACCACTTGAAGAAAAACAAAAAGTCCACTTTCGAGCGTTACCCTATTTCGATTTCGATCCCGATTGGCGCGTGTTGGGTAATCTAAAAGGAGTGACTAATAGAGAGACTTACCGGGTGAGCTTGGGGGAAGATGGCCTATTCCGGTTCACTCGCGTCGCGATGATCCAATTTCCGGTCAAAAATACTATCGCTGAACTCAGTTTGTATTGGATAGAAGGATATGGAGGGGGTCTGTTCTTGCCTTTTCGGGATGCTACAAACGGGATCACTACTTTCGGTGGCGGTAGATATCTATTCGATACGATAAAAGGAGCCGACCTCGGAACAAAAGATGATACGATCGTGCTCGACTTCAATTATGCATACAATCCTAGCTGTGCCTACCATCCTCGATGGGTATGTCCTTCGTCCCCACCTGAAAATAAATTGCCATTTGCCGTAACTGCCGGGGAGATGATGTTTCAGGACATGTAATTCCCCTAACTGGCAAATAAAACAATAAACCCTATTGTGACCGTATGACCATCTCAGAAATGGATATACCGGCTCAAGAAAAGCCTGCTTTGCTAAATACACCCGGCAAATGGCGCACACTGGTTCTTCTTTCTGTGGCGGAATTGTTGGGTATGGCTGTTTGGTTTTCTGCTTCGGCCGTCGTTCCGGCCTTAACTGATATTTGGAGCTTATCGGATGGAGACAAAGCATGGCTGACCATGTCCGTCCAAATTGGATTTGTGATTGGTTCCTTAGTTTCAGCCATTTTTAATTTGGCAGACAGGTGGCCTTCCCGTAGGCTATTTGCCTCTTCCAGTTTAATGGCAGGTGTTACCACTGCTCTTATAGCAGTAGTGGCAAATAGTTTATGGGTCGCCCTGATCCTTCGGTTTTTCACAGGGGTCTTTTTAGCGGGTGTTTATCCGGTCGGCATGAAAATAATGGCCACTTGGACAAAAAGGGATCGCGGATTGGGAATCGGTTTACTTGTTGGTGCTCTTGTTCTGGGGTCGGCTTCTCCTCATCTGCTTAATGCCCTGGGTGGAGTAAATGATTGGCGCCCGGTCATGTATCTGGCCGCGGCATCGGCTGGTTTTGGGGCAGTTATTGGAATCCTTTTTATCACGGAAGGTCCATATCAGTCCCCAGCACCACGCTTTCAATGGAGACAAGTCGGCCGGATCCTAGCGGAAAAGGATATCGCCCTGGCAAACCTCGGGTATCTTGGGCATATGTGGGAATTATATGCGATGTGGGCCTGGATTCCCCTTTTTATATTGATAAGTTTTGAGGAGCGAGGTATCAATCCTACTTGGGCAAGTCTGGCTGCCTTCGCAATCATCGCCGTTGGGGGTATCGGTAGTTTTATCGCTGGTCCTTTAGCCGATCGCTTTGGGCGAACCCTCGTCACATCAGTTTCACTTATTATTAGTGGGACCTCGGCATTACTCATTGGTTTTTTATTCGGAGGAAATCCGATTGCTTTGGTGACCTTAGCCCTCATTTGGGGTTTTGCCGTAGTTGCCGACTCGGCTCAGTTTTCGGCAGCAGTAAGTGAGTTGTCGCCGCCAAAGTACGTTGGCACGGCCTTAACTTTACAGACGAGCCTGGGTTTTTTGCTCACTTTGTTCAGTATCAGGCTTATACCGCCGTTGGTCGATCTAATAGGATGGCGATTCGCCTTTTCGTCTTTGGCTTTTGGTCCTTTAATTGGCGTGTGGGCTATGTTAGCCTTGCGTCGGTTACCTAACGCAGACAAGCTGGCAAGGGGTCAAAAATAGCAAGGTAAAACNNTTGAGGAGGCTGCGCTATGTGCCTTGATGAGAAACTGTGTCCGATCGTGCGCCGGGTGACCCTGCGCGACAGGAGAGCATTTTAAAAAGCCACCGGTCATAAGTAGGATGCGGAGTAAATTTACCCCATCTTAGGCGGCTGATGTCACTCTAAAGTCACATCTTCAAACCAGCCAGATAATTCGCACATTTGACTCTCGCAATGTACAAACGGCCGGTGGCTTGTTGCCTTGTTTACCTATCGATATATTACCAGTATTAGGTACCAGAAATAGTGATAAATGTCATGGTGAGAATATGACTTTCATCTACTTGGCCAGCCACTAGATCGAGCAAAGAGTTGGCGTTCATTAATTTATTGTCAGATTGGAAGTACGATAATCCAAACTGACGGTGTAAAAAAATGGAAAGGAAGAATTTTTACGAACAAGTTTATGCCGTCGTCCGGAGGATACCGAGGGGGAAAGTAACCAGTTATGGTCGGATTGCCAAAATGTTGGGATCGCCGAATGCCGCCCGGGCAGTTGGATATGCCCTGCAAGCATTAAAAGACAAAAAAGGGAGTCCCGCTTATGATGATATCCCGTGGCAACGAGTGGTGAATAGCCAGGGACGCATAAGTATCGTAAACCGCGAGTTCGGAGCCCAGTTACAGGCCGAATTATTGCGAGAGGAAGGTGTCATCGTCAGTGATGACCTGCGAATTAATTTGGATTTATATTTGTGGGTTGGTTTACACTGGCTTGAAGTAGATGATATCTTGAAGGATAAGTAACGTTGACCTCCATTTGCAGCGTTTATTCGGTGGTCATAAAATCCGAATTGTGAAGCTTATCATCCAGGTACCCTGTTTTAATGAAGCTGAAACTCTCCCTGCAGCCTTGACAGGGAAACCGGTCAATATTCCGGGAATTGACATCATTGAAACTTTAGTAATTGATGATGGCAGCCAGGATAACACAGTTGCTGTCGCCCAGTCTGTTGGGGTCGATCATATCGTTTGCCACAATCTTAATTTAGGTTTGGCACGGGCATTTGCGACTGGTTTAGATTATAGTCTCCGATGCGGGGCAGATATCATTGTCAATACGGATGGCGATAACCAATATCCAGCACGTTATATCACCGATCTGGTAGCTCCCATCGTTCGGGGAGAAGCAGACATCGTCATCGCGAACCGTCAAGTCGATAGCGTACCTCATTTCTCGCCAGTGAAAAAAGCACTCCAGATTGCCGGTAGTTGGTTGGTGCGAACTGTGAGCGGTACCGGAGTGCCTGATGCGCCGAGCGGTTTTCGAGCTTATTCACGGGAAGCGGCTCTTCGACTGAATATCCTTACCCGGTATAGCTACACCTTGGAAACGATAATTCAAGCAGGGAAGATGGGGCTGCGGGTAGTTAGCGTGCCAGTTGAAACCAATCCGCCAACGAGACCTTCNNGTTGGCATGTTGCTGGTCGGGGTTATTATCGGTCTATTTGGAATACAAGCCGATATCGCCAACAAGCATCGCCAGATGACGCAAGAAGTTTTATACAGGCTGAAAAAACAAGATTTGGAGAGGAATATTCAAGGTAATCGGTCTTCAAGGGTTTCTCATATTGAAGATTAATGGCTGGAAATCTAATGGGCTCTAGCCGAATGAAGCGGCAACATGCCGACCGGCGGTTGTTCGTCCACCGAGAGCCTTAAACGAACTTCAATTAGATTGGAAA
>DOXE01000366.1 GCA_003519205.1 Chloroflexota bacterium | reverse complement strand
CCGATGGACAAGTAGTCATCGATGCTGAAAACAGAGTCTTGCCTGGACTGTATGCAGCCGGCGAAGTGGCCTGTGTTTCCGTCCATGGGGCTAACCGGCTAGGCACAAATTCTCTAGTGGATCTGGTTGTCTTCGGTCGACGAGCCGGTAACCACATGGCAAACTTCTGTCAAACATCGGAGTTGTTACCACTTCCCAAAAATCCTGCCGAAAAGGTCATAGCGGGTTTTGAAGCCATTCGCACTGGCACAGGCGGCATTAAAGCTTTCAACCTCAGGCAAGAAATGCAACAATCGATGACGAAAAACGTGGGCGTATTTCGAACTGAAGAAACGCTGACCAAAGGATTAGAAGATTTGCAAAACATCCGGGCCCGATTTGCAGACATCGAAATCGATGACAAAGGCATGCTGTTCAACACAGATTTACTCGAGGCCTGGGAGCTGGGTTGCTTATTAGACTTAGCCGAGATAACCACTGTCTCCGCACTAGCCCGTACCGAAAGTCGTGGTGCCCACGCCAGGGATGATTACAAAGATCGAAATGATGAAAATTGGCTTAAGCACACCTTGTGTTTCAAAGAAGGTGACGCTTATCGCCTGGACTATAAGCCGGTTACCTTAGGCCGGTATGAACCAAAGCCACGAGTCTATTAGTTACCGGCAAATATCCAGTAGTGGTCTACAAACCTTCGACTCGAAAACACCTAAAAACACAAACAACTCAACGACGAGGAGTTTCTTATGCTAGTTGAACTTCGCATCCGGCGCTACAACCCCGAACAGGATAAAAAGGCGTGGTGGGGAGAATATACTTTAGACGACGTTAATCCCAACGAATCAGTGTTAGATGTGCTTCACCGGGTTAAATGGACCATTGACGGCACTTTAACATTGCGCCGTTCCTGCGCCCACGGCGTCTGTGGATCCGATGCGATGCGGATCAATGGGGCAAACGCTCTAGCCTGTAAAGTTTTGGTTAGCCGTCTAGCAAAAGAAAACAGCGAATCCGTCCAAGTTCAAGTCGAACCCATTCTGGGTTTACCCGTGGTGAAAGATCTGGTCGTGAATATGGAACCATTCTTTGACCATTACCGATCGGTAAAACCTTATTTCGTTAACGATGATCCCCTACCCGAAAATGGCCGAGAACGACTTCAAACCCAGGAAGATCGGATAAAATTCGACGATACAACCAAGTGCATCCTCTGTGCTGCATGCACAACTTCATGTCCGAGCTTCTGGGCAAACGGCCGGTATGTCGGTCCGGCAGCCATTATTAACGCACACCGCTTCATTTTCGATAGCCGCGATGAAGCTTACGAAGAAAGATTAGAGATCTTAGGCCAACCTTATGGGGTCTGGCGATGCCGTACGATTTTCAATTGCACCAGCGCCTGCCCAAGGGATATCCAGGTAACAAAAGCCATCGCCGACGTGAAACACGCCTTGTCGACGGGGCAGGTTTAAGAAATTATTACCAGCACTGTGCCCCAAGCAAGTGAAAATCCATTTGGTAATCGCTCATCTGGGACTCTCGAGGCCTTTTTATTGAAAGACCTATCGTTGCCAGGGTTCGAATTTCTCGAGGATCGAACCACCTGTAAATTCACGCAGAATGGAATCGCTAGGAATGCCCTCCCCCTCTATGGGATCAAACCACTGCAAAAATGCCAGTAATCGGTTGGCCTCAATCCTTTCTGGAGTGCCAGACTCCACCTGAAGTAACAAGGGCTGGGCCAGCGGTTTCAGCACCGAAAGCTCATACACTAAGGCTGAGTTAAAAAAGACGTTGGCGTTATTTTGGAACGGGAAAATATGGTTTTTCTCGCCACGGCGTACACTCGGCCAGCGACGAATGGTGTCCGCAGCCGAATAACCTCTCCGGGCTGCATCACGTACGATGCGGCGCAACATTCGTGTGTCAGTTGTTGGCACCCGATTATGTTTGTCTAGGTTAAGCTGGGTGAGGGCTGAGACAAATATCCGGTAAACACAATCTTCGGGCAATCCTTCCACCAATTTTGGATTCAAGCCATGGATACCTTCGATAAGTAATACACTATCCGACCCGATGCTCAGTGGGGGACCCGTTTCGCGGGCTCCAGTATGAAAATTGTAACGAGGTTGGTCGATCGTTTCGCCGTTCATTAGGGATTTCAAGTGCTGGCGAAATAAAGCCAGGTCTACAGCTTCTAACGCTTCAAAGTCGTAGTCACCCTTTTCATCTCGTGGAGTTAGATCACGATTAACAAAATAATTATCCATGGGGATCGCCACAGGCCTGATTCCTAAGGCGATCAATTGGATGGCCAACCGTTTGCTGAAGGTCGTCTTACCGGCTGAACTCGGACCAGAAATCATCACCACTCTAACATGGGGACGAAGAGAAGCGATATCGGCCGCGATACTGGCCAATTGCCGGTTGTGCAGGGCTTCAGCTACTAAAATCGCCTCTTGAGTCTGCCCATTTCGAATCGCCCGATTCAGAGCAGCCACGCTTGGAATACCAATGATGCTTAGCCATTCATCATACTCGCGGAATACTCTTACTAATCGCGGCTCATCTTCAAAAGGTTGTAGGCGATCAGGCTCATGGCGGCGGGGAAATTGCAGGATGAACCCATCGCTGTAATGGTGCAGGTCAAACAAATCCAGATAGCCTGTGCTCGAAACCATAAAACCATGGAAATAATCACGAACACCATTCATCTCATAGAGTTTAAGATAATCCTTGCGTCGTTTGGCAAACAAATCAGCCTTCTCAAGGTCGCCACTCTGTCGAAAGATTTCCAGGGCTTCATTCAAAGGTACCTTAACCTGTGTGATGGGTAAATCGGCATCGACGATTTCACGCATGCGATTCCGCAATTGATCCAGATCTTCATCAGTAAGCTGGCGACCACCATTCCGTTCACAGTAATAACCACCAAAAGGCATGGAATGGTGAACTGTAATTATATCTTCCGGAAAAATCTCGGCCGCGGCCGCGATCATCAAAAAACTCAACGAGCGTCGGTAGATCCGAACACCATCTGAATCAGCCATCGTCACGGGCACCAAGGTTGCATCATCCTGGAGGGATAAAGACAGCTCTCGTAAGTTTCCATTAACCAACACTGCGACAATGCGACCTCTGGTCTGAGGGGCGGCTGCCCTTATGAACTCTTCGGCCGTTGTGCCTTTTGGACCATTAAAGGCTCTTCCATCGGGAAACACGACTTGTATATCTTTGCGCACAGGCGCAGGAATAATCTTGCTATTCATTTATTATTGGTCGAAAAATTCGTCACTTCCATTATCGGTCTGTTTCCGACCATTACTCCTCACATGAAATGATTCAAACTATCGAACTCCATCATGAAAGAATCGGTCAGCAGCATGGAGTACAATTCAGCTTAGAAAATAATGATTGATCAGGTTGACACTTTCTGCTACTGCGGACGACATCATTTCTATAACAGAGTCGACTGGAACTCTTCTGATTAAATGTTCTTCCATCCAAGATGGCTCTTCTAAATTGTTGGCGAATTCCTCCGGCAACATATACAACCGACCAGCATATATTTCAATAGTACGGAGCGGTGCACCCGGCTGCAATTGATCCACAAGGTTATCACGCCAACGGGCTAAGTCATCATCATTCACAAATGGCAACCATCCATCGGGTTTTGCTTCAGCCAGTATCTGACCTGCTCTGTCTGGAAGCGATTCAACGGCGATCTTATCGAGGTAGGTAAGCAAGGTGTTGTGTACGACAAACCGCTGATGATTATCATCCCATTCTAACGGATCGACGAAATAGGGAATCAGCACTTCGTGATACCAACGTAAATCTAGCATCAGATGAGCACAATAGGCGGAGACAAAAACCGACTGCTCTGGGGGTAAGTGTTCCGGTTTACTCAACTGTGGATAGGTTGCCAATAATTTAGGATACGCTTTATCCTCCGGCCTGGGTGGTAAATCGTAGAAATGGGTGCTGGACCTGGGCTGCTTTGTGATGCTTTGGACATCTGGGGCAATGCTACCCAAATAAAATGCCGGAAAATGTCGCTCGATGAGCGCGCGTAAAGTAGGATGTAGCCTTGAGTGAGACTTGATCCCTTCGGCTACTTGCAAATGCATGAAAGGTGTAGGCATAGATTAGCTTTCTATTCATCTAAGATGACAGGCGTGTTGCAAGGGATAGGATTTAGTTTTGATTCAATCGCGCGCGAGCGCAAACAACTGCATATCGACGCCTTCCAGGTTACCAACCGGTACTTGCCACCAACTAACTAGGGCATCTTGCAATGGACCCTCGATCTCTAAGGGTCGTTTTATGCGCTTAGGTTGAATAGTTTGGCGGTTGGGAATGAGGATTGCCTCTATTAGCATACCATTGGCTATTGGCGTCCGAATATCTTCGAACGCGTAACAAGGATAACGGGCCATAAGATCCAGCTCCCGCAGGAAGCATTGCTTACGCTTCCCCGTGGCATCGAAGCCAAAGATTTCAGCACGGGGAAATTGCAGGCCGTTCTCTTGAATCCATTCATAAAGGTGCAAGGACTTGATTTCATACCCCCAATCGTCAAGCAGCGATTCGGGGAAGATCTCGTTGTCCGACTCACGCACAATCAAAGCATAACAAAGGTAAACTGGTTGGGCTTGGTCATCCAACAGCAGCACCGCCCGATCCCCAGCATCTATTAACTTGCCATTTATCAGCTGCCTAATAGCGGCCATTGCACGTTGTGGTTAGCTATTTTGGTGGACCTGCTGCCATTACCTCTTCAGAAACAGAACCTGAAAACTGTTCAAAGTTTTGGATAAACATGCCAGCAAGCTTCCTCGCCTGGGCATCATATGCCTCGCCATCGGACCAGGTATCTCTCGGCCGAAGAACCTCGCCGGGAATTCCTTCAATATTAACGGGAACATGAAGACCAAAATAAGGATCGGAATATGTTTCGACGGTATCCAATTCTCCTAAGAGTGCCGCCGCGACCATGCGTCGTGTATATGCTAGCTTCATTCGCTCGCCCGTACCATATGGTCCACCGGTCCAACCCGTGTTCACAAGCCATACTTTACTATTATGACGAACGATTTTTTCACCCAAGAGTTTTGAATAGTTGGTAGGGTGCAATGGCATAAAAGGAGCCCCAAAACAAGCGCTAAAGGTTGCCTGTGGATCTTTAACACCACGTTCGGTGCCAGCAACTTTGGCAGTGTATCCGCTTAAAAAATGGTACATCGCCTGCTCTCGAGTCAAACAAGCGATGGGTGGCATCACGCCAAAAGCATCAGCCGTTAAGAAGATCACATTTGTTGGATGTCCGGCAACGCCAGATCGATCGGAGTTGCTCACATGCGTGATTGGGTAACTGGCTCGGGTATTCTCCGTCAACGTGTCATCATTCAAATCGACGCGACGTGACAGCGAATCATAAGCCACATTCTCCAAGATCGTGCCAAAACGACGAGTTGTGCGAAAGATAGTAGGTTCACCCATTGGGTCGAGCCTGATAACTTTGGCATAACAGCCACCCTCGAAATTGAAAATGCCATCGTCGCTCCAGCCATGTTCGTCATCTCCAATTAAGGTGCGACTGAGGTCATTGCTCAGGGTCGTCTTTCCAGTGCCGCTAAGGCCGAAGAAGAGGGCTACATCGTCGACATTTTCACCATAGTTAGCACTACAATGCATGCTTAAAATCCCGCGCTTCGGCAAGTAGTAATTCATCGCCGCAAAGATGCTCTTTTTCATTTCGCCTGCATAAGCTGTGCCGCCAATAAGAACTAACTTTTTACCAAAATCGATCAGGATGAATGTCTGGCTATTGGTGCCGTCAAATTGGGGATCGGCGTGGAAGTTAGGCATGTCGATAACCGTAAATTCCGGTACAAAAGTGCTCAATTTCTCAGGTTCAAACTCGCGCTTAAACATATTTCGGGCAAACAAGTTGTGCCACGCAAATTCAGTGATGATTCGAACCGGCATCCGGTATCGTTCATCAGAACCAGCGTATCCTTCAAAGATAAAAACATCGCGGTTCTGTAAATAGGCCTGAATACGTCTCAAAAGATAATCAAATTGTTGTTGTTTAATAGGTCGATTCACATCTCCCCACCATATCTCCTTCTCACTTGTCGGCTCTTTAACCGTAAATTTATCGTTCGGCGACCGGCCTGTGTGATCACCAGTGCGAACAACCAGGGGGCCAAGATGCATCAGATCGCCTTCTCGACGACGGACTATCTGTTCGTAGAGCATCGGCGTCGTCATGTGCCAATAAACCGTGTTGGGATTGGTTATACCATGATTTTCAATGCCGTAATTACTGGGAAATGGGCCAAAGTTTTGCACTGACTTTCTCCTATTGGAATACTCGAGCAAGAAATCCTAGCTTACATGCCAGTTGGAATGCCAGAAGAACGGTTGGTTTATGCAATAAAGATCGCTGATAGTCGCGCTCGAAAATATAGTTTACTCCGTTGACCGAGACTTCACAACCATCATCCAAGCTTGCGTTTTTTCCTCACGTGTTTATCATTCCAGCGATATTAACAATCTTACCAGTCTGCATCTAATCCCACGAAGGTAATCGTGTCATGGACAAGGAAGAAACCATTGAACAGGCTAAGGCTTTAAGGCAGGAAGATAAGCTAAATGAATCTGAAGAACTCTTGTTAGCTTTACTAGAGGAATACCCCGACGACCCGCTGGTTTTATTTGAAGTCGGCGGCGCATATGATGTGATGGGCCTGGAAACCGAGGCTATACCTTATTACGAACGTGCGATCGACGAGGGCTTGGAAGGACCGGAACTACTGGAATGTTTGATCTGTTTGGGAATTTCCCAGCGGGCTATCGGCGATTTCCAGGAAGCAGTCGACGCATTGGAACAGGCTGTCAACGATTTTCCAGATGATAATAGTAGCAAAACCTTTCTGGCCTTAGCCTATTATAGCAACCAGCAGTATTCGGAATCTGTCCGACTGCTATTAGATTTGCTTTTAACCACGACAAATGACGAACAAATCCTATCTTACGCCGATACGTTGGATTTCTATAAAGATAACTTAGACGAGGTCTGGGACGACTGACGGAGGTAGATGGCAGAAATCCCGCTGAAGAAGCAATCAAACTGAAGGTTTTCGTCTTTGGCAAACTCGTCCTTATCCCCTAACTATCGTGTAAATTGACGATCTCAGCTCCGGTTACCCGGCAAAGCTCTGCCGTCGATAGGTGAACCAAGGCATTAATTTCTCCACCGCCAGCATATAGATCGTCCTGGTTGATGACATCACTTTCAATCAAAGTTGACAATGGTCGCCTGTGTCCAAATGGAGGCACTGTTCCTACCCGGTAACCGGTGACTGTTAAGACCTCGGCCGCTTTTGCTAACTTCAACTTTTTGCGATTGATGCCCAAGTACTGGGCTAACCGCTTATAGCTGACCCGAGTCGTTCCACAAGCGATAACAAGGATTGGCTCATCTGGGGTTAAAAAGAGTAAAGACTTTCCTATTTGCTCCGGTTGAACGCCCACAGCGGCCGCGGCCGCCTCAACCGTTGGCGTTTCATCGTCTAGAAAAACGATATCCCCGAGAATGCCTTCATCTTCCATGAAAGCAGCAAGATCATTCACATTCATGATTCATTGGTCAGTTCCACTTTGCGCAGCGGCCGAAACAAGATAAAAAATAGGCAACACGGTCAAATGACCGTTATTGTAACCCAAAGACGTACCCATCCGAACAATTAGAGAAAGCCCAATGTCTCAGATAATCAGTCACATTAACACCTCTAGTAGCGAATATAAGGCCAACTTTGAATACAATCAGGCGCTTTGTCACCAACTTCAAGAACGGCAACACCAAGCCGCTTACGATCGGACACAACACATTGTCGAACGTCAAAGAGAACGAGGAAAGTTGTTAGTTCGAGAACGCATCGATGCTATTCTCGACGAAAGTAGCCCGTTTCTGGAGCTATCTCCATTGGCTGCCTGGGATATGTACGAAGGACAAGCCCCAAGTGCCGGGATCGTCACCGGCATTGGACGGGTCGCCGGTTTGGAGATCATGATCATCGCCAATGATCCAACCGTGAAAGGCGGCACCTACTTC
>DOXE01000194.1 GCA_003519205.1 Chloroflexota bacterium | reverse complement strand
AAGGCGATCACGGGCACGTCCGGATGCCTTACCAGGGCTTCCCCCACCGGGGCGCCGCCAGTCAAGACATTGAACACCCCAGGCGGCAAATGGTCAAAAGCCACCTCCGCCAACAACAATGTCGATAAGGGTGTTTGTTCGGCCGGCTTGACTACTATTGTGTTACCCGCAGCCAGTGCCGGTGCCACCTTCCAGATCATCAGCAGTAGGGGATAGTTAAATGGAATGATGCAAGCCACTGGCCCATATGGTTCCTTCATCACAAAGTTGAATTGGCTTCTTTCGGCCGGGGCGAGCAATCGTCCGCGATAAGTCCGAGCCATTTCAGCATAATAATCCAATGTTCCAATAACCCACTCTACTTCCTCCTCGTTTTCAGGAAGTGCTTTGCCCTCCTCCAAGGTCAGAAGACGTGCAATATCATCAAAATGTGCTCGAATCTTGGCCCCCGCATCATGCAGCATTTCGGCCCGTTCGAGTCCCGTGCTCCATCGCCAATCCTGAAATGCGCTCGATGCGGCCTTAACAGCCCTATCTATATCGGCAGCATCCCCCACTGGAACGGAATCTATCACTGTCTCTGTTGCTGGATCTAGAACGTCGATCTGGCGACCACTTGAGGCAGCCACCCATTGGCTATTGATATACATTTCCTTCATCTTCCACTCCCTTAGGTTCATTCGACAAAAATTTAGTCGTTCCTTTGTATCACATGATTACTCGAGGAAACACTAATAATCGATAACACCTAACAAGATACTGCCGTCAGCATTTGGTTGAACGCGATCGGATTCGGCCGTCAATCGCAAACCTGTTTCCTCGTCATACCAGCCAATACGGAGTTCATAACTTCCTGGAGGTACATTCTCCATGAGCATTTGAATTGTATCTTCGACCACTTCCCCTTTTGCCCACCAACTAGTCGGATAACTCCAACCTCTGGGAATGACATCAGCCTGGGCGACAACCTCGTCTGTGTCAAGGTCCACCAAATGAAAATACGCAACATATGAGTTTTCTATTTCTTCATTAGCCTGCCAGTACACTGTGATTGGTAACATTTTAACTTCTGGATCGACGTCTGGAAGGTCGTAGCCAAGCAGGCTGATTTTCTGGTCCCACAGGATTGAGGTCGAGACCTCCGGCGACGGAAGAGCGAATACGCGTTTGTAAATAGTCTGGCAGGGTGGTTGATTCTGCAAATCAGCTACCTTAAAAACTGTAAGTTGACTATCTTGATAGAAAGGTTGCAATGGGAAGTAATTTGCAAATTGGACAGGGATTTCTGGTTCCGGATGATGAACGACGATATAACGAAAATTATCATCGATTAATTGATCCAATGCAGACATGATGCGATCCCAGGTCAGCGTATCACAATCCAAAGGTTCGCCCGCGGACCAATTCCGAAGTAAAGGATTATTATGAATATATTGATATGCTTCAAGCGGCGTTCGAGCACTTAATCCTTCTACAATTGGTTTTTGATGAAAAATCTGTAAGTATAAGTAACGTTTTGCCTTCGTGCGACCCATAGGTAATTGAATGATAGCAAAGTCATCTGGTTCCTCAGAAAGTTGTTCGAAAAATGGATTTACATTGACAGAAACGCCTGGAAACTCTCCGCTCCAATATTCAACCAAAAGTAGCCCGGGAATAGCAATCATTAGCGCAATCTGAGTCCTTCGGCTTCCTTCTAATGCTATTAGTATTCTGTCAAATCCGAACGCTGCTAATACGGCAACTGGCAATAAAATGCCAAGGACAAAAAAATCCGGTCTTCCGACAGCCCTAATCGGCGGAAACCATGACAAATATTGTGCCGGTAATACGATGTTATCGTACAGGTTTCCGTTAAAACGAAGCACAGGCCCTAAGCTTAGGATGAAAAAGATCAGTCCTATAGAAAACCAAAGCAACACGGTTTTACGTTGCTTTTTCCACAAAAGAGCAACAATAGACAAAGCAATGGGCACAATTCCTAGGTAAGCTGGCCAATTTGAACTCATATAGCCGAAGCGTGAGGCTATCCCTTTTGTATAAGGGGCAAAGAGCGGATTTAAATGAGATGGTAAAACATACGACATCAGATCGGTTTGGCTGCGATCAGCTGTGTACTTTGACTCAATTGCTTCAGTCAATGCGCTGGTGTCGCGTAAGATCGGAACCAAACGGATGCTCAGTAAGAGTACACTGACTACGCCAAATACAAGAACAACCTGCCAAATTTTCGGTTGCGACCATCTATGCTCGTCTAGAAGCAAGAAGACCAAAACAGGTCCAATCGTCAACAAGGCAAAGACCATAATATATAAGCTGGTAAACCCGGCTAATCCAATCAAAAAAGCCGCTCCCAGCGCAGCGAGCACACTCGGTCGAATAAAGGCAGCGTACAACAGTAGAACAGCAAGGGGAATTGGAGCCAAGTGAACCAAATCGGGATGGCCCCCTGAATGGGCCAGGTGATAGGGGGCGAAGCTGTAAATAGCTCCTGCCAACCAGGCTGCTGCACCATAACTTACGAAAGGTCGAACAAGTAGATACGCAGCATACGCAGTTGAGAATAAGGCGACAAGAATGGTCAGATTGTACGCCGTGATAGCATCCGTGACTATGGTCAAAGCCCATGACAAAAATGCAACGGTCCACGAAATACTATGATACGAGAGATCAAGGCCACTTGGATGGAACTGCAGATTTGTGAAGTTTAGTGAAGGCCCGTTGAAGGCGTGATTTTGCAACCACCAATTGTCCCAAATTTTCACAAAGGTATCGGTGTCCCGTAACGCAAGCCAGTGGCCACCCAATTTGAAGGCTAAGGGATAACTCATCAAGATCGTGGCAATTGCATACGACATAATCACGATACCATCGCGACGTAACCATGCCTTGATACTAGCCCAAATAGTGATAAATAATGGGACCTTCGCCTGGGTTGTCGTTTGCCGTTTAACCGTTGTTTCTGCCATATTAGAAAACTGGAAAACCGTCCATTCCAGATTTATTATTCGTGTCGAAACGTTTCAAGAATTACCGCATCGTCAGGGTAGCGAATGCCCTCTGAGGAGAAAACCTCAAGTCGTTGGCTTGTATCCGGATCGTACATGCCAAACTGTAGCCGGTAAGTGCCAGGTGGTAAGTTCTCCAGTGGCAATTGCACACTATCCCGAATAATTTCACCAGGCTGCCACATATTAGTGGGGTAAGTCCAATTTCGTGGAATGTAGTCAGCTTGAGTGACAACTGACCCCGTGACTTCGTCAATTAGATGGACAAAAACCTTGTACGAGATATCCGTTGGCTGCGCCGCCTGCCAGTAAAAGGTGATGCTTAGCTTATCAGCGGAATCTGCCAGATCGTAGCCCAGAATATCGAAGAGATCACCCCAATGAGCATCTAGAACATGGTCCGGTTCACCACCATCGCCCGCTTCTTCGAGTGAGTCATCAATGATAAGCTGACCCAATTTTGCCGGCCGGCCAGTCGCGGCACCATCAGATGGCTCAAATAGCGCCAGTTGCACGGNNGTCGTCATTGGGTTGGCTCTTTGCCCCCCAACTGGCATCCACCTGGAGGAAGCCGCCGGGATTCAGGTTATCAGGCCAATACCTGGTACCGATAATTCCAATATCCTCTGTCAATTCCTGGGTTAATTCGAAATCGCGTCCCAGTTGTGGATCTGTTTGGAAGACAAGCAGTTCCTCATCTTCATAATAGGCATCGAACACCAGCCAGTTTCGCCATTCAGTGACGTCCTCTGCTTTAACTCTGTTTTTGTGCAAGATCAAATACCGGACATTGGCATCGGCCAGAGCTTGCAACTGGTGGCTAACGTCGAAAAGGAGGGGGTCCATGACACTGTTCGGGGTTAATCCTCTTAAGAATGGCGTGCTGTCAAGAAAGCTAAACGCTTCTTGTGGCAGGCGGG
>DOXE01000327.1 GCA_003519205.1 Chloroflexota bacterium | reverse complement strand
GTACTGTTCTTGTAATCGACGTGTGGTATTTAGCTCCTCCTGAGCAGCACGAGCCAAATCCATCTTTCCTTGCATAACCAGTGTATCGATATTACGATCGAGTTGATCCCCTTTCTTTTTGTACTCTTTGTACTTTCGCTCTAGTGTCTTAACCTCGCCCCCTACCGTTGCAGCCGCATCTTCTAAGGCATCAAGATTGTCTTCAGCATCTCTGATGTATTGTTTCATGACGGCAACAGAGTTAGCCTCCAATGCCCGATCAACCATATCGTGAAGGTTGGCCGATATTAACGTCTGCGTTTTCTCCAACAACGATGCCATGATTAGCAGCCTCCTTAGCTAAATTGAATTACTTCTCCAACCGGTTGGTAAGCCGGAAAGGTAAAGATGAAATCAAGACGGCGATTATCTTTTACATCCAATACAATCGAGCCATCATGATAATGCACGACTCCCTTGGTGATCAGTAGCGCAGGATCGTATTCCGCAAGCTCTAAGACAACAGGTTCTGGTCGGGATAACAAGTGGTTTACGAGTTGGGATTCTTCATCTGTTAAACTTACTGCTTGAGTACCGATTGTCAAAATAATTTGACCATCAGTTGCTTGAGAAGTCAATACAATGCCGATTTCGGGGAAATCTTTACAAAGAGCGATCATCAAGTCAACTATCCGTTCCAGGCATTGTGTCAGCAACTCGGGATCAATTAGAACTNNCTGTCTGTAGCTCTACTAGTAATATGAAGTCTTCAATCAACCTGGAAACCTGGGTACTACCTGAATGTATTCCTTTCAAATAGCTCATTAAATCCTGGTCAGATTTTAATTTATCGACATTTTCCGCGAGCTTCTCAGTGTAATTGGATACCATACCCAATGGCATATTCATATCCGCCAGCAATAGATCGAGAATACTCTTTTTAAGCTCATCAAAATCCTGTTGGACAGCAAATTGCCGCTGAAAGTGACGGTCAAGCTGAGTTTCTATGACAGCAAACAGCTCTTTGGCATCATAGGGTTTTGTAACGTACTCTTCTGCGCCACTACGACGACCTTTTAATATATCCTCGCGCTCACCTCTTGCGGTCAGGAAAATAATTGGTATATGTAACCAGGCTGGGTTCTTTCTTGCTTGGTTCAGGAACTCATAACCATCCATTCGGGGCATCGTAATATCGGAGATAATCAGATCTGGTTCGTTCGTTTCCAATATTTGTAAAGCTTCTTTGCCATCTCCAGCAGTCAATATGTTTAAATCGTAATCGGAACCAAATACACCTAGAAGATCTCGTAGTCCCTCAAGCAGGAACCATTCATCTTCAACTAAAAGGATCGTGGCTCTTTTCTTGCCACCATCTTTTATTTCAGGTTGAGATGAGACAGTCCCAGCTTCGACATATTCCGGTAAATAAATTGTGAATATACTGCCCTCCCCCACCTTGCTTATAACCTCTACATAACCCCCCTGCAATTCTGTCAAGCCGCGAACTATAGCCAATCCAGTTCCTGCCCCCTGCTGCTCGAGATCTTCCCGATTATATTGGAAGAAAAGGTCAAACACTCGTCGTTGTACAAGCTCTGGGATACCGATCCCATTATCAGTCACAGATATTG
Organism: Chloroflexota bacterium; assembly: GCA_003519205.1. GTDB lineage: Bacteria > Chloroflexota > Anaerolineae > Promineifilales > Promineifilaceae > UBA11865. The sequence goes on along the minus strand of DOXE01000327.1, from coordinate 5,129 downwards.
CCAGGTATCCATCCTCGGCCGTTGCCGATAGCTCGATTATTGGCTCATGGTCTTGATTCATCCGAGAAAATTTTATCGCGTTGTTGAGCAGACAATCGAGAATCATGTTCAAGCTATCCTGGTGGACATGAATTCTTGGTAAATGGTCCGGGAAATCACAATATATTCTAACGACCTCCCCTTTATCTCCCCAATATCGCTCGCCACAATGGGAAATTAGCAGGGCCACCGGATCATCGATGATTTCGGAATACTGCTCAATTCGCCTAGCTGCTTCGCCCGTCCTTAATTCTAAAACGTTGACTAAATTACCAATGAGATTTGTCAGACGCTCAGTACCAACTTGAATTCCCCGTAAATATTCATTCAGACTCGCTGGATCGTCCCTTAAAAATCCATCAGCCAGCAGTTCATAATAGGCAGTAACATATGTCAAAGGAGTTCTGAATTCGTGGTTTAGTAACTGGACGATATTGCGGCTAAACGTATCCAGCCTGAGCTGGTGATGCCCCTTCAACTCAAAGGTGCGGTCGAGTTGACTTCTCACTAACTGCAGCAGTTCGTCGCTGTCATAAGGCTTTGTGATATAGAGCTCAGCCCCGCTTAATCGGCCTTTAAGTATATCGTCAGGTGTCCCCTTGGCGGTGAGGAAAATGACAGGAATATGAACCCAATCAGGTCGTTTCCTTAGTTGTTCTAGGAACTCAAAGCCCCCCATTTTGGGCATCATAATGTCAGAAATAATCAAGTCCGGCTCATTTTCGGTTACTGCTTCTAGGGCCACGACACCATTTATGGCCTTCATTAGCTGGAGATCATATCCCACTTCCGAAACTTCAAGGAGATCGGCAATTCCATCCAAGAGGGCGAGGTCATCTTCGACAAGCAATATTGTTGCCGGATCTTTCATTGGTTGGCTTACCCATATAACTCCATTAATTGGAGCCAGAGGTACCTCATAGCATGTTTACCTAATACAAGATCGATCCCGTCGTAAAACCGGTCCTGCCATGCTAAAACATTGGCGGCTGGACGTCAATAGCTCATCCCGCCCAATTCAGCGGCCAATCAGTGCTTGGGACTTCAGATGGGGCATCAGCTCGTTCGCAAACGACGGGCCACAATCAACACTGCTACCAATCCCAAGCCAGCCACGGCAATTCCCAAAACACTAATACCAGTTTGCGGTAAGGTTTCCCCTGCCCCTGGAGTGATAGGTGTTGCCAGGGCTCCTGTACCATCGCCATCTCCACCACCACCAAGCACCAAGGTGGGTATTGCTGTATTCGTCGCAGTTGGCGTGGGTTGTTGTATCACCTCAGTAGGCACAGGCGTTTCAGTAGGTAGGGCTTCCAATGTTTCCATCGCCTCTACCGTCAAAGTTGCCATGAGAATTTCAGCTTCGGCTGTAGCGTTTTCCGCCTCGATCTCAATTAAAGCCTGTTGAGTTTCGAGCGCCTCCACCGTTTGGGTAACCAAGGCATTCTGAGCCTGGGTCGTGGCATTCTGGGCTTCTATCTGGGCAACTTCATCCTGCACTTGACCACGTTGCATAAGGACATAGGCCAACAAACAAGCGGCCAATAGGATAAACACACCGATTAGTGACCCAGCTGCAATGAGAAATGATCGGTTTGCTGTATCCTCTTCCTCAATGACAAAATCATCTGAGAATTCTTCTGACATATTCGCCTCCTGATATGACGTGATTATACGTCGTGGATATTACTACCAAATAATTGCCAAGAATAAATAGATGATAAAATTCAGCCAAATAAATCCAGATTCCTAAACGGTATAAATTGGACCTTGCCGTTGGAAAATTCCACGTCTGCCCCAGGCAATAGGGCGCCAACCTTGGTTCTTCGAGGCTGTACATACACTCTGGCGACTCGTCCCATTGCAGCGTCATCGGCCATCCTCCACACTCGCACCTGAGAACCTACGGTTAAAGTAATCTGAGCACTTTTCAATTGATCCATATTATGGGTTGTCGGCAACGGAATGACAATTTCACTTTTCTGCCTTCGTGGTTTTTCGCTACTTGATAAAATAGAAGCCTGTCTGCCCTCTGACTGCTGCAATAATTCAAATATTGGTTCAGCCATAACTTGTTTCCCGATCCCATCGGTAACGATAATCGGAAATGGAAAAGTATTTGCTTTATGATACAGTTGAGAAGGTAATCCGCCGACAATAAGACCTCGAATACCATATTCCTCAAGAGCTTCAAGCGATTCTAGTAACGATATTTTTCCGGCAACAATGATTGATCCATGTCCAGCGCTTCCGATTTGATCGGGATCCAACTCTTGATCATTGGACTCAGTTAGGATCCTTAAGCGACCAAAGCCTTCTTTGCCCGAATCCCATATCCCTTCAATTTGGGTAGCAACAGTTTCGAGCACTACTCCTCGGCCTGGCATGATTGAGGTTACTTTGCCTGACATCATGGCTCGTAATTCGATGAGCCCACCACTCCTTTCCATGACCAGGCATCCGTCCCGTACTTGAAGCAATACACCTTCCACTGGACTCCGGTACACCTTTGCCCTACCAAATAAACCCGGTTTTCGCATCAAAGGTGTTCCCCGTTTTAAGGAGTCTCCTTCCTTGACCAATAAGTATTCATCGAGATCTTTAGCAGGAACACTCAGAAGGTTGGCAGCACGCAGGATCTGGTAACTGGCAACATCGGTGGCCCGGGCAACAACATGGACCGGGTTAACTTCCTGGCCAATTGGAACAACCACTTCACCCCGGCGAGGTAATACTCGCGATCGCCGGACATTCGTCAACATTCGTAATTTGGTCATGCTCGTATAGAGTTCCATCTTTATGTTTCTCTATTCGCCATCTGACCGAATTTCCAAAATCGAGACTTTTTGTTCATATAGAAAGACACCGTTGCATTAAGATCTTAATTATGCCCCGATATCATGTAGCGAGTGCTGAACCAAATCTCGTCTACTCTTTTCTTTCGTAGATTTTGGTAGCGGGCGGCCTCGGGCGTCAATAACCAAACCAATAGACGCTCCTCGGATCTTAATCTTACCGGCTTTACCTCGGCCATATCCGATATCAATTCCAGAAACAGGCTTCAACGTCACCGTGGATGGCCGATCAGCAGGCAATGGAAATACCTCTAATCTGCCAAATCTTACAATAATACGCAGGTTTTCCATTCCGTCCGATTCGATTCCAACTTCTAAGATCTTGTTCCCCTGATTTACTCGACCTAATGGAGCGATGACCCAACCCCAATTTTCTAGAACTCCGCCATTCAATACCTGGATTACCTTTTCTGGCTCATCAGGAGCTAGCAATCCCATAGACGGCAATATGTTTGATGGATCTGCTTTGACTTCGAATACGCCGCTTGGCTGTAAAGCATCAAGCATGGCCAGGAGAGCCATTCTCGGCCGGGCTGCGGAAGCCAACATGCTTCCACGCAGCAAAATAAGTCTGAAGCCTGAGAGCAACCGTCGCTCTGGCCAATTCCAATTCGTGGCTGCGTCCTGGAAAGTTTTTCGCACAGCCTGGCAAAGGATCCCATATTCCAGAGATAATTCGGCTTCATTAAGGGCCACAGTGTGCGGTTGAATCGCTTTATTAATGATGAAATCCTGAATTTCCGAATTGCTCAACTCGATGCCAGACCAGGCGTTGATCTCAGAATAGTCGTCGAGTTCAAGCAAGTTCATGACTGGCTGACCCATTCCTAAATCGGTACGAATTGTCAGATCAACCATTTCGGGTTCCACTGATGCCAGCGTTATCTGGTTACAACCGGCATCTAAACATATCACGCGGGCACGATGGAGGGCTGAATAATACTCACCCATACCAGTAAATGCGTGAGCGGTTGATTTTAAGTTAAAACCACTCCACTCTTGAAGTCCATCCATACCTGGTAACTGCCCAACACTGTTAACCAAATACAATTCCGAAAGAAGAGCAATGGTTGGATCTAGGCTTTGCTGGTCAATATGAGGGCGAACATTGTCTGTAAAATAGATATCAGTCAATTTGCCTAAGGTTTTGTTTACGTTTTCTCTCAGTTCAACATTCCCGGCAAAGATGATCGTAGGCCGATCCGCATCATCCATCAAGTTGATGGCTATGGCTAGGGTTTCCAATAATTCCACTAGTTGCTTATCTGCCCCACCATCAGTACCGCCAACTAGCAATATGACATCCGGTTCACTTTTCAATAAAGCCATAACCTGTGCTGGCCGTTCTCGTTGGTCAGCCNNAAAGCAGTCTACTTCTTCCGCACATACAGATTCAAGAACATGCCTAGCGCTACTTATGCTCACTTCCTCGAGGAGTCCAGCCACCAGCACGCGAAGAGGTGCTCCAGCACTCACGACAACGCCAAATTCATCAACGCCATTTCCATTTGATCGGCGTGGTCTAATTAAACCTCCCTGATCATTTAATAACACTCTGCCGGTTGCATCGCTAATCTGGTGAATCGCTTGTTGAAGGCCATTCGATACATCGAACCAGGGAGGACCAGCTGTGGTCATTGCCGCACTCCTGCTGAGTAACCGATATTGCCCTTCGACAATATCGAATAATGCGACAGTGGTCGTACTGCTGCCGATATCGGCCATCAAGTATGAACGGCCAAATCTAATCTCAGGCTCTTCAGCCTGATCCTCATTTAATGTCAGTTCTTCTACAACATTCGTCATGGAAGAAAGACCTCAAATATCCTGGCAAAGGATTCCATATAAAAGCCCACCCTCTGGACTAACAATACAATACTTGTATTCAAGGCACCCGCGAAGAGCCCGGCCAAGGTCATTGTGATAACAACACGACCGGCCGCCCCAACATAAGGGTACCAGTTTGGCATTTTCGCCAGCCCCTGCTCCGATTGCCTAGCTGTGAAAAAGAAATAGGCCAAGGCAATGATGGCCAATAACCCAATCCCTATGCTCAGCAAAGCGTCATCATATTGGACAAGTATTTGTGGCAATAGGGTGCCAACGATGGCCCCTAGTAGCCCGACAGCCGCGCCAACGCCAACTATTACTGCCATAGCACTGTTGCCAATCCAGGCTGTCCGGGGAATTAATTTTAAGAGGAGCATAGCAGCCAATATCAACGGCACGATCCAA
>DOXE01000076.1 GCA_003519205.1 Chloroflexota bacterium | reverse complement strand
ATGGAATTCCGGGATAGAACGGCATGAACCCCGGCTTTCAACCTCTCCCTGCTCAATCACAATAGCCGGTCGATAATGTTTATCGGCCAAGTGGCTGGCGACCAATCCGACGATACCTGACTTAAATTCGGGATCGACCGCAAATAGCAGAGGTGCTTCCGGTTTAATCAATTCCTCTGCCCGTTGGCTAAGCATGTTGGTAAATTGTTGTCTTTTTCGATTAAGTTGGTTCAGGGTGTCGGCATACTCTCGGGCCATTAAAGAGTTGTTCACCGCCAGTAATCGAGCAGCATCGTAGGCGTGGGCCAACCGGCCCGCAGCATTGATCCGTGGAGCGAGGCCAAAGGCGATAGACTCGGCCAGTATCGCGCCGGGTTTCAGGCTGGATACTTTGGCCAGGGCATCCACACCTGGCCGATGGCATTGGTTGAGGACTTCAAGTCCTCGGGTCACTAATAGTCGATTTTCGCCTAATAGCGGGACCAGGTCGGCCACCGTACCTAAGGCCACCAAATCTAGAAGCTGATCCTCCTCAAAATTGGCTCGATCGGAGTATTTCTGTTTCAATGCTTGAGCTAATTTATAGGCGATGCCCACACCAGCCAGTTCTTCCTCGGGATATAAAGAATCCGGTCGTTTAGGATTGATGACCGCCACGGCCGGCGGAAGCAGGGGGCCAAGAGTGTGATGATCGGTAATGATCATATCCAATCCGATATTGTTGGCTTTTTCGACATCTCGGATAGACCGGATTCCACAGTCCACGGTGATGACCAATCCCGCCCCCATTTCTTTCAAAGATTTCAGAGCTTCTTCGTTGAGCCCGTAGCCTTCATCAACTCGATCAGGAATATAAGGTCGGGCCTGTCGCCGGGACATGCCCAGGCCCCGCAAAGCCTCGATCAACAATACCGTAGCGGTTACCCCATCGGCATCGAAATCGCCGTAAACCACGATCATCTCTTCGTCTTCGATCGCCTGGCCAATACGGTCTACTGCCTTGTCCATGTCGGTCAGTAGAAAAGGATCGGTTCGTCTCATATATTGGCGATCCAGAAAAGCATCGATTTCTTGTGGCTTGGCTATTCCTCTATTGTAGAGCACCTGGAGTATAACCGGGGGGCAATGAGCCATTGCTTGCTGAAGCTCATAGGGAGGAGGTGGAGCGATTTGCCAGCGATTAAGGGGCAAAGATTCAGGTCGACTCATGGGTTCAAATGGTAACACGGCTAAGGGGAAAGAAAAAGGTGAACCTTCAGTTTGAGACTCAAATGGGTTTGTCTTGGCTATTGCTGGGCAGTGGGGCTGCCGGATAAGATCCCAAGACCTTCAGGAAAGAGGCCTGCTTGAGTATACCTAATAAAGCTTCGCGTACGCCTGGGCTATCTTCATGGCCTTCGAAGTCGACGTAAAATAGATAATGCCAGGGTCGGTTTCGTCGCGGCCGGGACTCGATCTTGGTCAGGTTGATACCCCGTCCAGCCAATTCCCCTAATACCCGGTAAAGGGCTCCTGGCTCGTGGCGGGTTGTAAAGATGATGGAAGTTTTGCTGGGATCTTCTCTAGGTGAGTCTGTTGCCCCTAAGACAAAAAATCGGGTGAAATTGAGGGAAAGATCTTCAATATTGTTGGCTAATATCTCCAGTCCATAAGTTTCGGCNNCGGGCTGCCCCTGCGGTATCGTAATGTGTGATCGGTTCAATGCCTAACCTGTAAAGGGTTTGTTCGCATTGAGATAAGGCCTGGGGATGGGATATCACTCGATTGATTTCTTGTAACGACGAACCAGGTGGGGCCATCAAACAGTGTTCAATCCTCAAAATGACTTCGGCTTGTATTCGCAAGTCATGGTCGACGAGAAGATCGTATGCCGGAATGACTGTGCCTGCTAGCGAGTTTTCTACTGGCAACATTCCTCGGCTGGCCCGGCCGTCATGTATGGCATCGAAAATATCCTTGAACGACCGGCAGGGTAATGTGCTTATGTTGGGGCTAAAGTGCCTGCGCACCGCTACCTCTGAATAGGCCCCCGGTTCCCCTTGAAATGCGATAACCTCGACTTTGTTTTTTTCCATCATTCTCTTTCCCTGATCGCCGCCCTTTTATCCTTCACCTGTCTTCTGTTTTTGCCGGATCGGATATAAAGCTCGCCATAGACGGCCTTCCTGTCGAACTCCACGCCGGTCGAGATCGCTGTTAGCTAATATCACGCCGTCAGTACAACGATTGACAAGTCCGCGAACAATGCGACTTAGTAACTGGTCTCGAATTTCATGTTCTTCTGCCATCGTCCAGGGTCGATCTGCTGGCCAACTTTGGGCCAGGATGAAGGCATTGCTGAGAGGCTGTCGGGGGATGTCCCACTAACCAGTGGCCGCCGTATCTAACCAGACCTGTACTCGAACCGGCTTGCCTGCCAGCAGATATCCATAAATGGTGGATATCATCACCCCGTCTGGATCGGGGGGTTCGCCAATCTCTGGCGGGTTGGCGGTTACCAGGCCCTGGTAAATGCCGTCGATAAATGTTTGTCCTATATCGGAGGTTGTTCGAAGTTCCATAGGATCAGATGCCTGGCGAAGCCGGCTGGCCGTTCGGACGAGCCAATCGCATACGGCGGCCGATGTCAGGTCCGGTTGGGGCTGGAAACGGGGTTGCGCCAATAAGGAGTTAAATAACCGATACAAGAAGACATCAATTGGAAAGCGATCTTGGCCGTTGTCCAACAACCACTGCCGAATTTCTTCGACAAGCTCGACTCGATCCCAGCCTACGCGTTCGACGATTTTTTCGGATAATTGGTTTACTGGAAATAAGGTGTGGCTTTCGGGGTCGTAAAGCTCCTGGGTTATGATCTCCGCCCGAACCGGGTCGAGGCCGGCAATGCTCAAGCTGAACGCTTCGGCCACGTCGTATGAGGTGGGCCGGATCCCCCAATCTGGGTGGCCGATCATCAACCAAGTCAGCCAGGCCCGGATTTGTGGTTCATCCCGTGGGCTTGATCGCCGTCTCAGCAGATAATAAGGGATATCAGCTCTTTTCATTTCCTTGATCAGACTATAACGCAGAGAACCATCCAGGTAAGGCGTGATGATGGCAATATCGCCAGCCTCCATGCCATCTGCCATGAGTCGGAGTAGTGATGGCATGAGCCCGATAACGATTTGCCGGCGATAACGACCGGTCACTGTTTCGAGCACTGCTTGATCGGCACTCGTTTCCGGCTTCTTTGCGCCAAGCAAATAATTTTCGACCAGATTTGAAAGCCTGATTAATGGGAAACTAGCTGTAAAGCTCTTTTCAAAGGATATTTCTTGATGGCACAATTTGCGAAACCTGTTTGCGCCAAGTGGATCTGCTGCCAGAAAACGTTTATATCCGCCACCCGAATCGTAAACGATAGCAGTAGTCTCAGTGGTGTCCATCAGGCTCTCGATGAAGTTTTGGCCGGCTGGTGTTTGTTCTTCGATATTATCTACGAGAAGATGACGGAAACGTTCACTAAAGTAACGCCGGAACTCTGGATGTTTAACAAGCTGTGTGTCGAAAACCTGTACAACCAGCGATAAATCAAGCAAGTTATTTTGCAAACAACGACTACGAAATCGTCGGGCGGCTGTGGCTGCATCCTTTAAGTGGTTCAAGTGATCCCGCTCGCCAGACCAGGTGCTCATCTGTCGTTGAATAGCCTCCTCCAAAGTTAGCCCGTTAAGCGCGGCGCGATTCAGAGTGTCGAGCACTTGGCTGACGATTTGCTGCGGGCGCAATCTCAGATCGGAGAAAGCACCGTCAGCTAACATCGGCGTTACAATCCGCCACATGAGCAATTGGGCCAGATCATAAGTTAGGAAGGTCGGCGGTTGGAACGGGCGGTTGAAACCTGCTGCCCGTGCAACCAAAGGCCAAAAAATCGTCGTCATTTGACGAGCCAGGCTATTATAGGTTGTGATTTGCAGTTCAGANNATTGTAGGTTGTGATTTGCAGTTCAGAATGTGGTACTAGATCTGACTCGTGAATGGTTTCCAGGAAAGGATGGTCGTGCTCAGGCTCGGCGATCAGCACCAAGTGCGTATAAGCAGGCTCCCCAGATTCAAGCAGGTTTAGAAGGCGATATCTTAAAGCCGTGCTCTTGCCTGTTCCCGCAGGGCCTAGGAGAAAACTACTCTGCCCAGCTTGAATGGCGGCTATTTGTTCGGCGGTTGGCCTGATCACGAGTGTTTGTCAATCAAACGCGGCGATAACGGATGATCACATCGCCAAGCTGAATATTGTCGCCGTCAAATAACTGGGATCCGTATTCAGGAACCGGTTGGCCGTTCACCCAGGTGCCGCTGGTGCTTCCCTCGTCATAGATTCGATAATCGCTGCCTTCTAAAACGATGATAGCATGGAGTCGTGACAGGGTAATGTCGTTCTCGAATACAATATCTGCCTGATTAGGATTGCGGCCTATTCGGTGTTCGACGGCGCTTAATGCTAGGGCTGGTGGCATGCGAGTCACCGATTGTAAAATTTCTAAATATGAGGTGTCGCCCTTGGCGTTAGTTGTTGTTTCGGCCGGCTGGCGGCTGGCCTCCCGTCGCGAAGGCGGCGCATCAGAGGCGTATATTTCAGGCTCTGAAACATTGCTCGAGCGCCGACGCCTGATTGCCAAAATCAGCAGGATCAATGCTGCCAACAAGAAAAGTATTAGAAAACATCCGCCAATCACGCTCAGGACACGATTACTAAAAAATCCCGTAGCCTCGATGTCTTCGGGGACGGCCGTCTCGCCTTGAAGCACCGTCAGCGTAATCTCGGGGCTGGTCGCCGTTAATCCTTGTTCATCAAGCACGGCAACCTGTACGGTATTCGGGCCATAGTTAAAGTTGCTTATCTCGGCCGTGAAGCGGTCGATGTCAGAGACGTCGATCTCCTGGACAATAGCACCATTGACGATTAACTGGGCGCTGTCTAATGCGCGCTCGGTGCCATCCAGCCAGCTAACAACCGTAGAGAAAGAAAAGGCGACAGGTTGGTCAAGGCTTTCGAGGGTCAATTGGCGGCTCTCAGGCGGCAACTCAATGGCAATTGTTGGTGCTGCGGTTGAAATGACCACGCTGGTATTTGCTTGAATTTCAGGATCATCCCGCAAACTCAGGGTCACGTCGAATGTGCCTCCTGATAACTGGTCAGGCCGGTACTGGAACACGTCATGGATGCGAAAATCGCCAATCCTACTCCAAATAGCCTGGACCTGATCTGGCTGATCGAGCCGGGCAGACACTCCCCGGCTTTCGGCCGCCAAGTTGGCGAGATATTCTTGACCGGCCTGGTGACTAAATGACTGTAAGTTTTCGTTTTCGAGCCAGATGGTATGGACGGGAATACCCTGATTAGCAGCCCTTTGGCCAAGTTCGTCAGGTTGGAACTTCGTGCTCACAACATCGGTTCCGTCTGTGAGGACGACGATTGAGACGGTCAGGTCATCCTTTGGCCTAAGCGTTTCTGCCTCGTCCAGTAAGGTTCCCAGGCTATCAGCCAGGGCAGTGGGTCCTGATTGGGTCTCCAAAGGCGTGGCAAAAAAGTTCCGGATGCTATTAAAGAAGTTGGTTGGAGGTAACATCTGGACAGCCTCCGACTCGCCAACCTGGTAAATGCTGACATAATCAACCGGTTCCTCCATCTCTGGCGGACTGGTGAACTGTTCAATGGCCTCTTGAATTACCGGCATTTGTGCTTCCACACCCGGCGGGGTATCGACGAGGAAAATTGTGAAAGTACCGGCCTTATAACCGCTAACCATATCGACATCGCTGACTGCTTGACCGCCATGGGTGATGGCGATCATATCAGTCGATAGATTTAGACGATTACCTTTATCATCTGTACCATAGGTGCGGAGTACGATCGTCGGGGCGCTACTTGCGTCGCTGCTAGAAATGATCAATTGGCCGCCACTTGGTTGATCGCCTGGCTGGCTCTCATCATCTTGAGCCATCGCATCATGTGGGGCGGTTAGCCATAAAGTGCTGGCGCTAAGTAAGAGAATAGCGGTCAGCAGTTTGAATGATTGCCACTTCTTCTTGCCCATTGCTGC
>DOXE01000046.1 GCA_003519205.1 Chloroflexota bacterium | reverse complement strand
GTAAGCTGGAATCGCGAAAAGCGTCGACTTCAAATGAGCGATAATCGGCCATGGTCAAGTTCAAGAACGGATCGGCCAAAGCGGCCCGTCCGTTTCCTTCATAGTACCGGATGATCTCCCACAGCCGATCAGCGTCAAACTCGATGATAACGCCTGGCACTCGTCCTTGGCTGGTCATTATTTCCTCTCCAAAACCCTCTTGAATCGCATAAATGCCCTGGGGCTGGCCATTCAAGACCAGATTCGCGAAATAGGTGCGAGAGGTTATTAATCCGGCCTGCTCCAGGGAACGGGAAAAAGCCCATTGGTTAAGCCAGTTATTTTCGGCTGGATCTTGGAGGGTGAAGCGCCGCATTCCAAATAAAAATTCACCATTCCGGGTGCGTACGTCAATGGGCCACTTTTCACCTTGGCCGAGATTAACCGCAGGACCTTGTCGTAAACGCAGTCGCACCGGTATCTCCTGGATCTGACCATCTGGTTCTCTGAATTCGATGGTTGCCGGTTGGAAATCAGTTTCGCTGGCTAAATAAACTCCGTCTGACAGTGCGGAGGCCCGCTGACCAAGCAGGTTTTCACTCTCGGTAAAGGCCATATTAATCGTTAGCGTAGGTAGCTCTGGCGCCGATAGATATGTTTGCACATATGCAACCGGATCAGTCGTCGCCAGTTTGCCCAATTCGCGCCAAATACGCGAGCCGGCATAAACCAGAGCAATCAATATAATCAATAGCGCAATGAGGCGCTCGTATTGGCCCCGACCTGCCGCCGGCCGCCTTTCCCCAATTTTCACGACGACTTAACCGCCAATGGTGTTGTCCTGTTCCACGAAACTGAACTCGGAACCTGGTACATTTGACTTCAGATCATCCATCAGATGGCTAAGCGAAGAGTCATCGGAGCAGTCAATGAGATAAGTGGCATGAAGACTGCCATTGAGATGATCTAGGCGACGAAGATTAGCTGTCGATGTGTGGGCTAGAAGAACTTCATTAATCTCGCTAAAACTCGCCTTCGTGTCAGGGGTAGTGATATTCAGAAAAAGGTTGCTCTTCTGGCGTCGAGGGGATAACGTAGTGTTTGCAAAGAGATAGGCTATGATAACGACAAAAGCAGCAACCGTGACTGCCCGCTGATCTGCACCTAACCCAATTCCGAGGGCGATGGCGATGAAGAGATAGATGAGTTCCTCGGGCTCTTTGATGGCGGTTCGGAAACGTACGACCGATAAGGCTCCGACAAGACCCAATGACAGGGCAAGCGAAGACTTGACGACAGAGATGACTAGGAGAACCGTCAGGGCGAGTACGGGTAGGGTACTGGCCAACTTGGAACGATTGGTAAATGTCCGGCCGTACCTGGTATAAAACCAGGCCAGAAAGAGGCCCAAAACAAGACACAGGAGCAGGTTCACGAGAAGTGTGTCTAACGACACGGGGATGGACCCGGGTAAATCCAGTAAGTTTTCCATTTTCTCTCCAGTAACACAGTATTCTGTTTCACAGTACGACGAATGATAAGAACGCTTAGTATACCAAAAGATGGTCCTGGAGTAAGACTGGGCAGGTGGGAATGTTCCGGCTAAATCGCACTTTGGTGCTTTTGGTCTTAGCTGTACTCATCTTGCTACCAATATGGGCCTTGGAAGGTCGTCTGGGACAGTCGTCCGCTGCAGAGCCGATGGCGGTTCAGTTTTCACATCCAACTGGGTATTACGAGGACGGGATTCAACTGAAGCTGGACGTCGCTGCTCCGGGCGCTCGGGTGCGTTTCACAACCGACGGCAGTCTGCCCACGGCGTCCAACGGCACAGACTATAACAGANNGAAGACGGATCGCTTGGTCCGGTGGCGAGTGCAACCTACTTCCTGGGCCTCGACGTGACTTTGCCGGTCCTATCGTTGATTGTCGAACCAGACGACTTGTGGAGCGAGGAGCAGGGTATTTTCTTTCGACCGGGCGAACAGGGGAGGGAGTGGGAGAGACTCTCAGAGATTGTTTACCTTGACGATTCGAAACGTGTAGGTTTTGTTGCTCCGGCCGGTCTCCGCGTGCATGGCCATCAGAGCCGCTGGTCGGCTAAGAAAATGCTGCGACTCTANNGGCGAGATCACTGCTTTCAAAAGACTCGTATTAGATTCTGGAGGTCAGGATCAGCCAGCTCAGGCAGGTAATGGCACCCTGTTGCGCAAACCATTAGTAACGAGCCTGGCTAAAGTCTCGGACGTCATCGTCCCCGAGGACCGACCCGTCATTTTATATATCAACGGCAAACTATGGGGCATTTATTTCCTGCGCGAGCGCATGGACTCATTTTACTTTGCCGATCACTATGGCATTGGGGATTTGGATATCCTTGGTTATTATGATTTTGATCCTGAACCTTTTGAAGGAGATTGGACTCATTGGAATGAATTGATGGCATATGTGGAGTCGCACGATCTAAACGATCCGGACCATTATGAATTCATCCAAAGCCAGATCGATTTAGATAATTTCATCACTTTTCATGCATTCCAGATATTGATCGGAAATATCGATTGGCCTCAGAAGAGTCACGACCGCTTTCACCCCCATGTGCAGGCCGGCAAATGGCATTGGTTTCTATGGGATTCAGACTGGGCTTTTGGTTTGGCAAAGGGCAGCGGCGTGTTTCCAGATCCTGTATCATGGTTATTAACTGAAGAAGAAGCCAAATCCGACCGGGAACAAAACAGACGAGAGGTAAGCACCCTCTTTCTCAAGCTAATGGACAACCCCCAATTTGAGTTGGCCTTCATTCGACGCCTTGAAGCATTGTTGAACACAGCCTTTCTACCTGAACCGGTCGTTGCCGAGTTGGATTCGCTGGCTGAGCAAGTGGGCCCGGACATCGATCTCGAGATCCTACGCTGGCAAAGCTCCGGAAATTGGGCAGAAAGTGTTGAGCAAATGCGAAACTATGTCAGGCAGCGCCCCGACTTTGTCAGGCAAAATGTGATTAAAGAATTAGGTTTGACCGGCACTGTTAACCTGACATTTGACCCGGCGAAGGGCAGGGGTACGGTGATGGTCAACGGCATGTTGGTTCCTGAGCTTCCCTGGAGTGGCGTTTTCTTTACCGGTGTACCAATTGAGGTGACGGCATTACCCGCTGATGGCTATCGCTTTGCTGGCTGGGAACCGGTTGATCTGCCACAATCGAGTACGCTAATCCTAACAGATGATTTCCCCGAGCGGATAAGGCCTCGGTTTGAAGCAGATCGCGGGAGCTCGGTTAGTCCTGAGGACGTCGTCATTCACGTGGATGGATGAACCCTCCATGTTCCATAAACTTCAGGCTCGCATCCATACCAAAGACATGTCGCCGCGCCAATATATATTCTTGTTATTTCTGCTGCTGGTTCCAGTGCTGGCGGCGTTAGCCTGGGGACCCTATTTCGACGATAGTGTCTATAGTTCACTACGCTATGCCCAAAATCTGGTATTCGGTCGTGGGCTTAGCCACGATGCTGGGATAATTGGCCTTGATCCACCGCAATCGGCAATAACCATCGGATTACTCACGCTCTCCACACTCTTGGGATCGCCTTCCCAGCTCATATTGAGTTTGAGCGTTCTTGGTTCGGGAGTTGCAGCAATCATAATTTACCTCACGCTCAAGCCAATAAATTCGACGGTCGCCGCACTGACTGCCATTCTCATCGTATTCAGTCCAATGGTGACTCGCACCCTGGCCAGCCCTGTTTCCTGGGCGGTTGCCACTGGTTGGCTGGTCATCACGCTTTCGATCCGAAGTCAAAACGGGCGGTTAGTCCTTGGATTAATGCTACTTCTATTAATTTGCTGGTTCGACCTTTCAGTCCTGGCCCTACTTACGCTTTTGTTGTTTTGGCGCTGGCGAAATAACCGGCAAATATCTCGCTATGGAATCCTGGTGCTGGTGGTCTTCGTGCTGTTCTTGCTGGTTGTTAGGACACTTCTGTTCGGGCAACCCTTCAATATCCAGCTGTTTACCCAGCTCGGTGTCATGTTCGAACCTTTTCGTAAAACCGAGCTGGCCTGGCTGTTTTTGCCTTTCCTGGTACTGGGATTGGTAGAGGGGGTGATTCGCCCGTACATAACCAAATCCGATTTAGAAGTTGATCCTAAACGCCAGCATGACTATGAGTTACCTCTATATGCCTCTTTCATGGTGTTCTGGGCTTTGATCGCTAGCTTGATCGGCAGCGCGCTAGCCCCGGCCGTCGTTCATGTGACAGTCCTCTATCTTGTCGCTCTCGGCTTAGCCTGGGTCCAGGAATGGTTTGCTAATCAAGGTAACCCATCGGTGGCACGTTATCTGACGCTGGGTATGGCGGGCC
>DOXE01000339.1 GCA_003519205.1 Chloroflexota bacterium | reverse complement strand
GAAGTATCAAATTATCCCGGCCATCTTCGGTGAGGAAGCGTTCGTTTGTCATGGGATCATACAGCCCGAAGGAGACAAAAGTGGGGTTAACGCCGGTCGGGGCGGTCAACCAATGTTGTTGCCGGAAACGATCGCCAGGATAAAGGGTCGTTATGTCAACCCACAGCCCGTCATCTTCAACCAGCACTCGCCCCTCTTCGTCCAAAAGGTGGCTGAAAACCANNCAAAGACCGATTTGGAAACATATGGGCTCTGATCCCATCTCAGGTTCTGTTTTGATGACAGAGAGCTGAAAGGCTCCGGCCGTTTCCCCGGATTTAGATTGGTAAAGGGATTGATCTACTGCCGTGGAAACGGGGTAACCATGAAAGATTATTGCCGTTTTTCCACCTGTTTGTAGCAGGGTTGCCCGTTCAGGAAAATACCAGCGAGGTCGAACGCCTGACTCATCTTCCAAGTCGATGGCCAGGGCGATTTTGTCCCACGGTCCGGCCAACAGGCTGGTAATCCCAAAATCAGTCAGCTCCGGGTGTTCGTTCAAATAGTGGGCCAGTTCCTTAATCTCAGCCCGGTACAAAAATCGGGTCATCCCCCGGCTGGGCCACTCCAGAAAATAATCAGGCCAGTCTCGCCAGGCAATGGCCAGGATGAGGAGCAAGCCGGCCAGGATTGTCAACGGGCGAAGATATGATCGAAAGCCTCGGGCTTGTGGGCTCTGAGTCAAAAGGCGTTCAAGACCAAGTAAGGGCAGGGCTACCAGGATGTAAACGGCCGATTGGGCTACTATCGTGTGGCCTAGGCTGGCGGCCGGCACACTGATAAAGGCTGGTGATATGCCCACGACCCACCAAATCAATAAGAATGCCCCGGCTATCTCGTAACTAGGTGTCGGGCTTGGCTTTGGTGTTTTTCCTGTTAGCGAGGAGAATGTTCTCAGGATAGGCTTGAGGGCGTACCAGGCGGCGATGGCCACGCCAATCCAGAAAAATATGGCGGNNTGGCCCAGTGGTTGAAAGTTGCCTGCTCTCGCTTCGACCAGGGGAACGGCCAATTCTGCCACCCGACCCTCAGATTCCGGCTGTTGGATCAGGGTGATGGTCAAGGGGATGGCCATTAACAGGGCTAAACCGGCCATGAGCAGCAGCCCTTTCCAGCGGGCTCGCAAGGTGGCCCGGTAAAACAGCCAGATGTAGACGATGGCGGCCAGCATGATCACTGGCACACCTCTGGAAGCAAAATATGTATAAAAACCAATTCCCATGAAGAGGCCGGCCAGGATCAAGTATTTGGTCGACCTTTGGGCATTGTCGTCCCGGTTTTGTGAGATTGCCCTTCCTGTGAGTCCTAGCCCGGCAAGGAAAAAGTAAAATGCCCCCAACATGAACACGGGCAAGCTGATGTGACGAATGCCGATACGGGAGTACATGAGCGACCAAAAACTGGCGGCTAATGCGGCCGAGGCTACCAATCCCACCTTCCAGCCGAATAGCCGGTTGGCCACCAGGTAGGTCAAGGGTACGGTCAGCGTTCCCAATATTGCCGACAACAAGCGGATACCGGCCGAGCCGGGACCGAAAATAGATAACATCCCGGCATTGAACAGGTGGTAAAGAGACTCGTGTCCCGAGGCGTCGGGGTAATAGACGGCCCATTGGCCATCCAGGAACTTTTGAGAAATAACCAGAGAGTTGATCAATTCGTCATCTCGCCAGCCAGGTGGGATGCTGGACAGTTGCCATATCCTCAGGCCAAATGCCGCCAGGGTGATGAAGACAATCCACAACTTTGGATCCTGAAGGATAGCTTGGCCAGTGCGGGTAGAAGTGCGTTTCATGGTGTGACGGTCAATGGTGGGAGCTGGAGGTGATCGTCGATGACCTTCCCTCCTACTGTAACGGGCAATCGTTGCAAGTTGGTGGGATTATAAATGCCAACTGATAGGAGGTATTCACCGCCGGCCGTTGAGTCGGGCACCGTCATCTCATGAAGTTGGATCAACAAGTCGCCGTTTACCCAGAATGTACTGGGGGCATCCAGCCGGTCGGCCTGAGCGATAGGCTGCCCATCCGGGCCGACGATGTGGGTATACATCACGGCTTCCTCTAGCGGGTGGTTTAGTCGCCAAAAGGTGGCCAGTCGAACCGGCTCGCCCGGCGTTACCATAGGGGTTTGTAGATCATAACCTAAAAACTCCACCGCATCGCCAAAGTGAACCGGAACCTCTACTTCGGCTGGGCTCGCCAACTTATCTTCGATCTGCTGGTGCCAATGGTCCAAAAAGACCTGACCATCGGCCGAATAGACGGTCAGGGGTCGGTCAATTTCCGACGGCCGTTGTGGCACTTCGTCGACATAATCGGCGACAAAATACCCTTCCAAATAGGGGCTCAGCGGGGCAAAACCACTAAAGATCAACCCACTTTCATTTCCATGAGGGACTAGAAGGCTGTGCTGCCCGTCGAACCAGCGTAATTCTACTTTTGGGTTATGCAACGTTAAGAAGGCGACGGCCGGGCTGTGATATTGACTTGGCGTCGTGGTCGAGATGGCCAACATGCCCTGGCCATGTTCGTTTAAATAATCTATTGTCGATATCAAGGCTGTCTCGTACTGGACCTGGACCTCAGGGGCATTAGCCCAAACGAGGAAATAATCCCTGACCGTGAAAATGGNNAGCCGTCAGAGCGATGGCTGGGAAGATGTAAAGCACCGGTTGCAAACCGACGATGCGGGTCGTGCTCAGATCAAGGCCTGTCAGCAACACGGGTGTGAAACCCAGTAACAGCCAAACGATGATGAAATAACTGGTTGTGGATTCCGGCAAACGCCGCCGATCCTTGATGCCGGCCACGATCCGCCACGACGAGATACCTAATCCGGCGAAGAACAGGATGGCCATGATGGGGGACAAGATCGGACGGCCGGGGATATTGTAGCGCCACTGGCTATCTCCCCTGAAGGCTAAAACCAACGAGCTTTGGGTTACATTTTCCAGCAACGGCTGGAGATCACCGGCGGCAGCCGAATTCAAAGGAGCCATGAGTTCTGCCAGACGCACCTCGGCCGATGGATTGCCGGTCAGATACAAGATAAGCGGCAGGGCCAGGATCCCAGCCACCAGCAAAGTCAATAAGGTGCCGGCCCAGATTCCCTGAAAGCGATTACGGTCGAACAAAACCAGGAACAGAAGCAAGGCTGGAAAGAGAAGCCAAATGACTCGCGCCGGAATATAGGTGTAAAAGGTAAGGCCCAACAAAATCCCGGCCACCAGATAGTAGGCGACCGGTTTATGAAAAAAAGGGAATGCCGGATGTTCTTGCTCCTCCTGGTTGAAGCTGGGACTTTTACTTTTTTCGGCCGCCCGCCAATAGAAGTAGACAGCCAGAACGAATATTGCCGGCAAGGCGATGGAACGCAGGGCCTGCCGGCCGGTCAGGACCGCCCAGAAACTGACCGCCAATCCGGCTGCAGTTAGCAGGGCGGTTGTATTGCCAAAGGCTCGGCGGCTCCAGGCGTAAGTCCCGGCGATCAGGATAAGGCTAAGGTAAACGGCCGTCAGCCGCCCGGCCAGATAAGATGGGCCGAGAAAGGCCATCAAGCCGGCCGTGGCGTAATCAAAAAAGGGTTCCCGGCCGTAGCCGACGGTGAAATAAACGGGCCGGATGCCGTTCACCACCCCCCAGGCATCCAGGCCATGGTCGGCCTCGTCGTGGGTCAATCCCGGCGGAATTTCGCTCAGGCCCACCAGGCGCAACGAGGCGGCCGCCAGGAGTATCAGAATCAGCCAGGTATATCGCTTGGGCATGACCAGCGGATGATACTGAAAGGAAATTGGAGAGGCAAGACATATGGCCTCTTACCCATGGATCTTTCATTGAGTCTTTTATTCAAAAACAAACCACGCCTGGTCCTCAGGCGTGGCGCATAAATAACTCACTGGACAAGCGCTGTGTAAAACGTTCGGTTTAGGTCAGAGCTCCCCTAGCGACGTCTACGATTTTTGCAAAAGCCTCTTCATCGCGAACCGCGATATCGGCCATCACTTTGCGGTCTAAATCTACGTTAGCCAGCTTCAGTCCGTGGATGAATTTGCTGTAAGGCAGGCCATTGGCCCGGCTGGCAGCATTGATGCGGGTGATCCATAAGCGTCTGAAATCCCGGCGTCGGGTGCGGCGATCCCGGTATGCATACCAATAGGACTTCATCATGGCCTCATTGGACCGGCGGAATAACCGGCCGCGGGTCCCCCACTGGCCTTTAACCATCTTGATGACTTTCTTATGACGGTGGTGCCTGACCGTCCCTCTTTTAACTCGCATGATTTTTACCTCGCATTTTGATTGGGCCTGATCGCTCCTGTCGCGATGTTAAATGCCTGTATTTCCCACACCATCGCCGAGGCCAGGCAGCGCAAACAGATAATTCAAATCCCCCCTTACTTTGGCGGATTCGCCTTATATTTCTTCAGATAAGGAGCCAGACGTTTGATGCGCTTCTTATCGCCCTTGGCGGTTACCTCAACATTCTGGCGCAGATCGTACAAGACACGCTTGGATTTTTTACGGCGCAAATGGCTCTTGCCACCCTTCATGCGCATGATCTTGCCATTTTTGGTGACCCGGAATCGTTTAGCAGCGGCTTTGTAGGTCTTTAGCTTATATTTCTTCTTTGCCTTGGCCATGTTCTCTCCTTAAGGAACAGACAGGATGAACAAGATTGAATCGTTCTTAGCCGTCTTGTCTGTCATAATTCTTTCATCCTTGATGAGTTTTCGCTCTTGTCGTCCGTTCACAAAAAAGCCCCCGATGGGCTTTTATTTATCTTCCAATATCAAGTTTTCAGTGTCAAAGATGATGAGGGCTCAGTCTATTGGGGCCAGCATCATAACCATTGACCAGCCTTCCAGGTTGGGTTTTTGTTCGATCGTGCTGATATCTTCCAGTTCTTTCGCCACACCGGCCATCATCTCTTGGCCGAGCTCAGGATAGGTAATCTCCCGCCCTCTGAATCGAACCACAACCTTTACCTTTTTCCCTTCTTCCAGCCATTCTCGAGCGCGGCGGAGTCTGATGTCGCGATGAAATTCGGCGATCTTGGGACTTAACTTAATGGTTTTTATCTCTATTTGTTTCTGATGCTTGCGCGCCTCTCGTTCACGCCGGGTTTTTTCATAGGTGAATTTGCCGTAATCCATCACCCGGACAACCGGGGGGTTCGCATTGGGAGCTACCTCGACCAGGTCGAGATTGGCCTCCCGCGCAATATCTCGAGCTTCCTGGATGGTCACGACACCCCGGTTTGTACCGTTGTTGTCGATTAACCTTACTTCTCGGGATCGAATACGATCGTTTACACGATAGTTTGTGCTGATTGAATACCTCGTCGCTGATAAAGAAACTTAAACAACAAAACGTTCCGGCCTGCAGGCCGGAAAGCAGGCAAATGATAACACAAGGGATAGGGGGCGTCAACCACCTGTAGAATCAACTTGTCGTGCTTGATAAAGAGCCGGCCGAAGCCAGGTCGGCGAAGATGACGATCCGTTTATTATTGACTAAATATGGATAACAAGAGATCAACGTGGTGCTGGCATGTTCTGAGGGGGCCATCACCGAAACTTCGGTCGGTTCTACCACATCAATGTCATTAACCACGTAGGTATAACTCTGTCTTTCGGTTGAGATGATGATCTCATCCCCCGGCTTCAATTCGTCCAAATCGCGAAATATCTCCCCATAAATATCGTTATGGGCCGAAAGAACGAGATTTCCAGGTTGGCCTGGTAAGCTTGAGCCGATGTGTTGCCCAACCCCTTTCTTCAATTGTTCCCAATCATCTCCCTGGACGATAGGTTTATCCACGTCGATGACCGGAATTTGGATCCGGCGCGCCTGTTCAGGTCCTGGTGTGGGAATGGGTGGGGGGACATAGGCGTCGATGATGGGCAGAAGATGGGCTGGGATCTCGCCCGCTTCTCCGGGCTCTGGCGGCCGGCCTTCGACCGGTGGTTTGTGCCCGCTGGGCAAGATGGCCACGCCGATCACCGGCGTAGGCGCAATGGTCGGTAGGGCCATGCTTTCCGTTTGAGTCTGTTGTACGACCGCGATCTCTTGGTTAAGCTCTCGCGCCGTGGTCCATACCAGCAGTGCTATGACAACCAGCCCAACCACGGTCCCGATCTCAATGAATAGCAGGAATCGATTGGCCACCCAGCGCCATTGAATCCGGGACATGATGCCCGGCTTTTTGCTTGGATCATCGGCCGAATCGAGTTCTTGGTCATCCGAAACCAGTTCCTCGGGTGGCGTGTCAACAGCCCTACTTTCCAGCTCGATTGGAGGGGGATGGCCGTTAATTTCGACTAGGCGGCCCTCGCCCTTCAAACGCCGCAATCTACCCAGTCGTTGGGCACGTTTCTTGCGGTATAGAAGCTGCTCAAGCTCGTCGACTGTCAGGTCGTCGAGCTTATCTTTATCGTTCATTGACACTCAATGGTACAACAAAGGCGCGATTATCGACAATCTCGCCGGCCGGATTTAACAGTGGTAATCGTTCACCCGAACTTCGATCATAGATGCCGACAGTGGTTTCGTACAGNNCCGCCTGCCAATCCCAGGAAGGTGCTTCCAATGAATCCTGCTGGACTATGATATCATCGGTTTCATTTATGACATGAGTAAATAGGACCATGTCCGTCTCGAAAGCTGGGGGAACGACGGGTCCAGCATTTGCCGGATCGGTCACCTGCCAGATCGTCATCAACTCGGCTGTTTCCCCAGGAGTGATGGAACCATCCAGCCATCTGGCTCCGATCAGGTTAAGGGCATTCCCGAAATTTAGTGGTGTGTCCGGTGAATCCCAGACCTGATCCAGCAAGTCATACGAGGAAAAAACCGGGTCCAGGTCATCCGTCCGCAAGTCAATGGTATCGACCGGCTGGACCAGGGCGGCAAATGCTGGATGAAGGGGTGTAGACGAGGGCAAAATCAATTGGGCCGCCTGGCCGCCGGGAAAGATCATGGCCTGGCGAGCATCCACCCACCGCAGACCGGCCGTGTCATCAGATAATAAAACTCGGGCAATTGATGGATCATGGGCCGGACCCGGATAAACCGTGGAGATAACCGTCGTTTTGGTCGGGGATTGGCTGGCCAGGTAATTAAGGGCTTCTACCAATGTGTGTTGGTAGGCTGCACGCACGTCCGGAGATTGAGCCCAGCGGATATAATAGTCTACGATGGTGGTCAATCCCGCGAAAAACAGCCACAAGGCCAGTATGGCGGCCGAAGTGATCCTGGCTGGATTGCCCCATCGTTTTGTGGTTAAGGTCGCACCTGTCATGAAGCCGATGGCGGCCAGGATATACGTTGGGGCGAGTGCCGCCAAATTTCGCGTGGTGTTGGCTTCTGGCCCGGTTATCAACGATGGTATGATACCCATACCAAACCAGATCAACACGAAGGCATAGGCTGGTTGCCTAAATCGCCAGAGGCATGCAACCAGGCCGCCGAGAAAGAAGAGTGCCGTGGCAACCTCCAACACGGGACGGCCGGGGATGTTATAGGCCAGGAAGTGATCGCCAAAACCCTGCCAGAAAAAGGCCAGCAAAGCTTCCCAGGCATTGGTAAATATCGGAATTAAGTCACCGGACAAAAAGCTTTGTAACGGACCTTCCAGCATCTGCAACCTGGTTTCCGCTTCTGGGTGAGCCTGAACGTAGGCGAACATCGGGATAACCAATAAGCCAGCCAGGATTAACCCAGCTATAACTGGCTTCCAAATCCTTTGGAAACTAACTCGATGGCTTAAGGCCAGGTAGGCCAGGAAAATCGGATAGAGGAGCCATAGCACCCGGGCAGCCAAATAGGTGTGTAATGTCGCCGCAACACATATGGCAAAGCCGAATACCGCCCACCAAATCTTATGGTTTTGAATAGATAAACCTGGCGAATCGTCGCGCCTACCCCAGCGAAGTATCAACCAGAAGAAAATCACGGCCGAGACAGCTAAGAATGGCAACATGCCAGCCCGAAGAGCCTGGCGGCTTGTTGCTACCGGCCAGAAAGAGACGGCGATCAATGCGGCGGTCACCAGCGCTGTACGATGGCTAAAGGCCCACTTGGTCCACAAATAGACAGCCGCGATGGTTAACATGCCAAACATCACGTTGACCAATCGCAGCGCCAGTAGATTCTGGCCAATTAAGGCCATGTTGCCGGCCACCACATAATTATAGAGAGGCTCGCTGCCATAATTGAGAGGGAAATAGAACAACAGGACACCGTCGAGCACATTCATTGAATCCCGGCCGTGATTGGCTTCATCATGGGTCAATCCAGGCGGTATCGCGGTCAAATCGTGGGTACGATATATAAAGGCCAGCAATAATATGAATATAATGGGGAGGGTTTTCTTAGCCATGAAAGGGCTGGTTACCGAACGGCCGTTGCTGGCACTCTTCCATTCATCCGGTCCAACGAACGGGGAATTGCCGCCAACCTCTTTACCGTTTTTGGGCTACTGCAAACACTTCTCGTTCGAAAAACCAGCGAAACGGCGGTAAGTTGAAGGCTATCCAATGCAAGCTTGACATGATCGCGCCCTCGCTTCGATTTTTAGGTGGGCTGTCGAGCCAAACTTTCCCTCTAAAATTAGCCGCCTTCAGGTTTTGGTTCATGCTCAGTATATCTTGTTCATTGACATGAACATCCTGATTGACAGGGATGATAGCCCTTGGATCCCTAGGATAATTCTGGCCTTGTCCCAACATTCGCCTGAAGGGTCGGACAACAGGGTAGGCATACTTGTCATACCAACGATTAGGGGCCGTATGGATGATAAGGCTTCCGTCCTCACGGAGCACGCGA
>DOXE01000114.1 GCA_003519205.1 Chloroflexota bacterium | reverse complement strand
TGGAAGAGATCATCGTGTCGAATAGATCAATATCCCCAGTATTGA
Source organism: Chloroflexota bacterium (assembly GCA_003519205.1). Taxonomy (GTDB): domain Bacteria; phylum Chloroflexota; class Anaerolineae; order Promineifilales; family Promineifilaceae; genus UBA11865. The sequence continues at coordinate 2,692 of DOXE01000114.1, read as the reverse complement.
CCGCTTGTTTGACAAGGTTATGCGCAGCTATAACATTGGCCGTCACTCGGTCATTGGCGCTATCAATTTTTTGATTCAGACTCAAAAGTATGATGATACCAGCAGGGACGNNCACGGTGTGCAAAAGTCAATTATACCTAACTAACGCATCGCATATATCTCTGCATAACGAGCTGACACCCGTTCTAAAAGAGCCTGTCGTAACTCTTCTTCTTTTAGCTCCGGCCGGTGGGCCAGCTTGTCAAAATGGCCAGCCAGGATCTCATCGTCCAGGGTCTTTCTGGCCCAGGCAGCGAAATCTCCACGTTCCAGATGATAAGCCAGGCTTTCAATCGGCAACACCAAAAGTATCTCTTTAAACTCAAACAGGCTGGCCGCATCCTTTCCCAAGAAACCCTCCTTCGTATGGAAATAGAACCGTTTATGTCTTGGTAATGGGATGTCGAGATATTTGTACAGGTGCCGCATATGGGGTACACGACGGCCGGCCGGCCGCAATCGTATTAACCGGCGACCACACAACCAAACGTTTCCAACAGCTGTGTTGGCCAACTCCTCAGACGAAGGAATATCTAGAATTCGGCGAAGCTCTTGAATAGACTCTGGCTCCCGCAGCCGGGCAATAAAACAATGATGTAGTGCCGCCAAAACGGATAGATCCATTCGATCCGGACGATAGGATACAAAGGTCCAGCCTCCACCTGCCAACATGGGCTCTAAGGCTCTCTTGACCGGACCTTCAGAAGGCGGCAAGAAGCTTTGTGACTCTTCCAAGACAATCCACTGGGGCCGGTAACGATTTTCCTTCAAGGGGCGGAGGGTCACCATCAACTCNNCCTTATCACCGCTTACTGCCATCATTCTGGGCAAGCTACGCAAGCCACGGAAGTCACCCTCGGGGTCGATCAACAATACCTGATACCCGGCAAGATGCATGCCTTCAGCCAGTAATCCGGTCAACCAGGATTTACCACTTCCAGAATCACCAAACACGCCTAGATTCTGGCTGACGAGGGTGGCCCCGGGCATTAAGACCCTTTGGCCGCCTTCGTCTCGACCCAAGCGAATCGCGTTTTCCTGCCGAACCGGTATATCTGGCGCCCGGCCGTTAAACCAGTACTCTTCAAGCACCTCCAGGATCCCGGCCGGCCCCGGCTTTTTAGTGACCAAATTGGCCACTTCCTTTAAGCTGCTCACGGCGTCGGCCACGGCCACCCCACTCTCCCCAAGTTGCAGCAGAGACAAGTCATTCTCGCCGTCTCCAAAGCCCACCAGGTTGCGAGGCGAGAAGCCGCACATATCTAGAAGACGCGCCAGACCTGAACCTTTGGCAGAGCCAGGCGGTGAGATCATGAGGGCACCTTTGTTATGGACGATGGCGGCATCACTCGCGCATTCGCTCAATACGCGCCAGACGGTTTCCTCGTATTCCGTCCAGGTTGAGACGATGGCTACACCGTGTTCCAGGGGAACGCCGGCCACCTCTAGTTCCCTTACCAGCCGCGGGTCGACATATCCGAACGGCAAGTAAAGCTCGTCATTTCCAATCTGCTGGAGGACCGCCCCATTCTCCCAGACGATTCCCGTAAACAACTTGCTGAGCGGTCCCAGCGACACCGTTTCGAACTGCCTTCCGGTCACGAGAAAGAGCGAGTATCCGGAAAAGCTTAGCCGTTCTAACGCACTGTGTAGCATAGGCGGCACCTGGCCATCTTCGGCTAGCGTGCCGTCGAAGTCGAATCCCAATACGCGCCGATACATGCCCGATACCTCCTCCACAATTGCCGTGGAATGACAGAATGCCGCCGATATTGGCTAAGGTTATTGTTTTGACGGCAGGTTTTGTTGGATTGAGAGGCGTGCAAGCTGGGGTGGAAAAGATACTTGTATGCCTAATGGTGCTCACAGCTCCCATTCAAAAACCCGCTCCTCTTTCCATCGTTCTTGGTCAATAAATGGCCGATAATTGCAAGTAACGGTCAAAATTGTTATCACTAATTATAGTCTAGATCATTTTCACAATAGCTTCAATATCTTGGCAGAGGTGTCAACATCTCGTGGGTTTTCGACGATTTTTCGAGAAATATCCGATCGCACTACTAGATAGACAGGGTCAACGGTGATTTTCGTTTTGTATTTGCACAGGCCGTTCAAGGGAGGCTATGATGAGAATGTTTGGCTAATGACCGCCTTTAGTTCTGGGAATGTTTGGCTAATGACCGCCTTTGGTTCATTCAATTACACTAATAAGAAGCGAAAGTCACGTGGCTAATCATGATGTGCCCAGCCTTCCGTGGAGGATTTCGGTAAGGCGAAAATGAACCAAATTGACGAATGTCTCAAACCGTATGAGAAAGAGGTAGATGGGGCTCTATTTCTAGGCGTCCCCATCTCCCAACTTTCTAAGAGACAATTGCGCGCTGCCTTGGTCATGATGGGCGTCTTGTATGAAAATGAACGAAAGCCGCAGCTCATCCAACTCGAATTATTCAATGGGAGCCACCAATCCGAGGGATAAGGAGCCATCTCCCTCCCCTTGCCAAGTGGTTATGCCATGCGCATGCTAACCAAATATTTACCATCCTGATATTTCCCACCTATAACTACTTCCAAGACTAGTATAGATATGAGGTTCGGTTAGTGGCCACCGAAGCCTGAGATAACTAAAGTCTGGTTTTTGGGTTCTGTTCAT
>DOXE01000179.1 GCA_003519205.1 Chloroflexota bacterium | reverse complement strand
TCATCACCAGTATAACGGGTGACAAAGATCTGTCCGCCTGCCGTGGCTTGTTGATTCCAGTCTGGTCCCTGACCGGTCACGCCAACGTGATAAAGCACTGCCGCACGAATATCATGGTAACGTACCGATTCTATCTGGCCTGATCGGCCGCTATATACTTGCATCAGCCCATCAAGTTCCTGGTAAGATCCCAAAATGAGAACGCCTTCTTCCCCAAGGGCATAATCTTCTTGTGGCGGAGCCAGCCAAGAAGGAAAATTGATGNNACATAGCTGAGGGAGATCACGGCTAATACCAGGACTAAAGCCATGATCAAACCAAATTGATTGTCCTTTTTACCCATTAGACCGTTTTCTACCACAATCATCACCACATCGGTCCAAAGAAAAGCAATGCCCACGCTGGCGATCATCAGAACTCGAGGAGAAGCGCTAAACCAACGAAAAGGGATAAATAAGATCGCGGGCGCCACCGCTATGGAAATCCAAAACCAGGGCAGTAACGACATGCGTTGACCGCCCCTGAATTGAATAGCGGCCGCCAGTATTAATGCCCCAACACCCAGGAGAGCGACTACAATGAACTCATTTGGAGTGAATGCCTGGCTCAACCTTGTGCCCAACCAGGTAACTGGATAAGCCGCTGCCTGTAGTACATAGGTTGAATTTCGCCACAAGTCAGTAAATCCAAAATCGGCTATCAAATTCCCGGTATTCACGGCCGGAACAGAACGCCAGATGAACCACCAAAGCAGGGTTGGCAACAGCCATAAGGCTGCTCTACCAATACGCCAGCTTAAGGAATTGTTGGTCCCTGTCCTTAGGAATTCTATGGCTATGATAATGGGAGCAACAATTATGCCAATTTCGTGGGCGAAGGGCGCCAAAAAGGCCACCAATAAACTGAGCATAGCCCACACAAGTTTGCCGGTATCCACAAATTTTAGATAGCCAATTATGCTCAGAAGGAGAAGAAAAGTAGTCAATGGGTGCATCACTGCAGCTATCCAAGAAACCGCCTGATAACTGAACGGAAAGAGGAGGTAGAGCGTCACCGCCAGATAACGACGCAGCCACGCAGTCCAAGTGTTCTTATCCTGCTGGTAAGACCATAACTGGCCAGCCAGCCAGCCAACCATTAGCCCGTTTATCAAGTGAAGCAGGAGACTGAANNTGTTCCTCGACGAAAGGAAACTGAAAAAAATCGTCCGCCAGAAACGGAAAAGTGAGCGCATTACCGTATGTGATGGCGACCACGAGCACTGACCAAAAGATCAACCCCCACCAGCTCAATATAAACCTGAGAGCATGATCCTTTAGAATTCTTTGTGGTTTTACAGTTTCACCGATCAACATTTTTTATCTCGAAGGATGACCATCCACCAGATCATTTCTGATCGAACCATACGATATCATATTGGAGCTTTTATGCATGCCATTTTCACCAAGTAGGTATGCCACAGACCCCAAAATACAATATCTATTCGAGTTGGATAGATTGGATGAAAATCAACCAGAAATGGAAAGGATTGTAGGTACGACCATATTTTCTACTAACGGCCGACCTTGGTGAGGAAAGATGGGGGTATGAACTCTAATACGATTGTGGAGTTAGCTCATTCAACGTTAGCTATGCTATAACACCATGATGGCGAGCAGGTTCAATAGATTCCAAACCTGGACCCCCCACACCAGGAAGACGGCTATCTGTAACGACTTTTCGGTGGAATATCTTAACCTATTATTCAAGCTTGTGGACAAGGCATAGGCACCGATCAATATAGCACTAAATGCAATTTTTACGATCAATAATTGAACCGTATCTCCACGGGCCATCACCTGCCTGGCCAACGGATTNNAAAGGTTCGTATTCGAATGTCGGCTAGTAGCCGCTGTGGAATGCGCCTATAGGAACAGAGTACCATATGAGCCAGGAAACGTCTATATGGGACCCTACTCGCGGAAAATAATTCTTAAGATTCGTTAAAGTATTTGTCGCTTATAAGTTATAAATCGCATAAAATCTAGCTCTTAGTTTTGTCGTATTTCTACAATCTTGACAAATGATTCAGTGGACTATCTATCAAATCTGGCTATTACTCCTCTTATCTCTCTTAGGTCTGAGCGCCTGTGGGACTGAGTCTGGCCAAACCATACTCCATGAGCAGGTTGAAGACCCGGCGACGGCAACTCCCGGTCGGCGTGTCGAACTTCGCCAGGCAATCGTCGGAGTTGCAGTTCCAACCGTCGAGCCTGCCGTAACTGTAGATCCACCCACAGTTGCGCCTCAACCCACTGCTACACAGAACATCCCTGGCCTTATTGGCCGAGATAATTTTCCGGAAGATGTGAACCCATTAACGGGCGAGAAGGTGCCGGATCCTTCTGTTCTTCAACGACGCCCTCTGGCCGTTAAGATCGCCAACACGGCTCGCGTGCGGCCGCAAGCCGGGCTGAATCAGGCCGATCTGGTGTTTGAGCATTACAGCGAAGGCGGCATCACCCGTTTCACGGCCATCTTCTACTCAAAAGATGCTAGACGTGTCGGATCGATTCGAAGCGGCCGGCTAATTGACCTTGAAATCCCGCTTATGTACGATGCTGCATTCGCCTACTCCGGATCCAGTTACCCCATTCGCCAGATGATA
>DOXE01000268.1 GCA_003519205.1 Chloroflexota bacterium | reverse complement strand
GGCCGGTTCCCTATGGCGATATTGGGAAGTTCGCGGCTATATAAACATGGGCCGCTACTGGATTAACCTTGCCTTGAAAGAGAATCCTGACGCTTCAACTTATGTCCGCGCCAACGGTCTGCGCGGAGCAGGTATCCTTGCTCGACAACAAGGTGATTATGTGGAGGCAAAATCGCATCACGAAGAGAGTCTGACCCTGTTTCGCCAATTGGGACCAGACTTCAACCTGCAAATAGCCCGTCAACTCGACGCTTTAGGAGAAATTGAACAATACTATGGAAATTACGAATTGGCTATTTCTCTACATGAGGAGAGTATGGCCCTTCAACAGGAGATCGGCGACAAGGAAGGCATCGCAGCGTCACTAGCCCATCTTGGTGTCATCGCCCGCGAACGCGGCCGATACGACGAGGCCGAAAAACTACTGGAACAAAGTCTACAGTTGAACCGTGAATTAGGCGATAGATTGCGAATAGGCGTGGATTTGAACAACCTGGGTTTTGTCGCTACCCGCCAATGCCAGTACGAGCGTGCTCTTTCCTTACACGAGGAGGCTGTTCAACAATACCGCGACCTGAATAACAAACTAGGCATTTCTGACAGCCTGATGAATCTAGGAAATGTTGCTAAAGATCGGGGTGATTTCAGACAGTCCGTAGCTTATTACGATGAATGTTTGGCGCTAAAGAAGGAATTAGGCGACCGTCGTGGTATGGCGCGTGCAACCATACGGCTGGCGACGACTGTGCTTTTTCAGGGGGATTGTCGACGAGCGCGAGAACTGGCAGACCAAAGCCTGGTTTCCTTCAAGGAGTTGGGCATTCGGCGAGGCGTAGTTGTTGCCCAGCGAATGAGCGCTCTGGTCGCGGTGTATGAAGGTGATTTTGATCTCGCTGACAGGCTTGCAGAGGAGAGTCTCTATCTTGCCCAGCAACTAGAAGCTCGTTTCGAAGCTGCTCTCGCCAAAGTCGTCCTCGGCCTCAGCGCCCACGCGCAGGCCCGATTGGAGGAAGCCCAGCGCTGGTTTCAGGAAGCGCTATCGTCGTTCCGGGAAATCAACGACAGAAGAAATATCGCCCACACTTTGGTGGGCCTGGCCAGAACGGCTTACCGTCTAGATGATCACGCCCGCGCCCAAGAGTATTTGGAAGAAAGTCTGTCTCTCTCGCGCAGCTTCGGCATTCAGTGGAGCCTGGCCTATTCACTCGAAATTATGGGCCTATTGCGACGCAGCAGGGGTGACTACGATGGTGCTCTTCAGATGTTCCAGGAGAGCTTGCGGATTTCGTCTGAGCAGGCGAACCAGCAGGGCATCGTCAATTGCCTGGGCGCCATCGCAGGCCTGGCAGCCATGCTCGGGCAGCCTGAGACAGCCGCGCGATTATTCGCAGTCGCCGAGCAATTAAGAGAAGAGATCGGCAGCAAGATGGGTGGGGCCGACCAACAAGAATACGAGGCCTGTCTTCAACTTACAAAAAGCCAACTGGACGGAGTAGCGTTCAGCGCGTTGTGGACCGAGGGACAGGCGATGAGCACGAAACAGGCTATCAGGGAAGCGCTGAGCGGAATCGGAACATAAAAAGAAACACAGATACCGTTTCGACTACGGATATCTTAGCCATCAAATTTGAGAGGGGCCGTAGGTGCCAGATAATCCTGAACAGCTCGGCTTACGCATTTATTCTTCGATAGCTTGCCCTCCACTCTTGGCGAAATCTCTCTAAAAAATCCGGCAAATCAATGGCCAGACTCGAGAGTTTATTCTTGGGTAACCTCAGCGGCGTCAGCTGCCATAGCAGACATGTTATTGCTCGGTTTATTTCGCAGATAAATGACGTAATAAACGACGCCAACACCCAGAGCGCCGCCTATGATGTTGCCGATCGTAACCGGAAGCAAGTTGCGTAAAAGGAAATTGCCCCAGGTCAAAGCTGCGTAATTCGCGGCCGAGCTCCCGATGCTGCTCCAGAATGCATCCCCGGCGAATTGCTTGATCCCCAGGCCTATGGGAACAAAATACATATTAGCGATGGAGTGCTCAAAGCCTGCGGCGACAAAAGCCGTAATCGGAAAGATGATGGACAAAATCTTATCGGTCGTCGTCCGTGCTGAAAACACCAGCCAGACAGCCAGGCAAACCAGCATATTACAGAGGCTTCCAAGGAAGACAGCCTGGATGAACCCATAGCCAACTTTCACTTGTGCGATATTAAGGGCATTCAGACCAACAGCGCCGTTACCAAATGTGTACTGACCCGAAAGCAGCATCACAATCACCGTGAGGATTGCCCCAACGAAATTACCCACATAAACGATCGCCCAATTCCGTAACAGGCTGGAAGTAGAGATCCGTCTATTTGCCCAGGCCATGATTATCAAATTGTTGCCAGTAAACAATTCCGCCCCGGCAACAACAACCAGAATAAGCCCCAGACAGAAGGAAACTCCGCCAATGAGTTTTGTGATGCCAAACGGCAGCCACTTTGCCAGCGGTGCGCCGGTTGCCGGATCCACACCCATGGTAGGGGCTGTCACCGTAGTGGCAAAGATCGCTCCCAGTGCGATGAAAATCCCGGCCAATACCCCCAGGGCGAACAGGGTAAAGAGGCTCATGTGTGCCTTTGAAACACCGATTTTTTCGGCACGCAATGCCATCTCTGCCGGTAGCAAGGCGTCAATTGTCATATTTCTTGATGCGGTCATTTTGAGTACCCTCCTTATTGCCAGGTGTTATATCGTAAAATATCGGCCAGCGCGAGAGGCATTGATCGCCTGTGACCATATTTAAGTCACGGCACCAATCGCGTAACGCATCTACAATTCGCCCTGACGTCATGGTATTACCTCATACACTGGTGGTTAGTGATATTTCTCATGTTATTTACTGACAGGCATCACTTGACGACTTCTGGCCATTACTGCTACGGTTTTGTGTGACCCAGTTTAGCGGGCTCTATGACGCCCTTCTTGGAGCAAGGACGTGGAAAAATGGGCTACTGTTGAGGAGAAAAAAATCGTGCAACAGCAATCATCTTTTGAGAAAATGTTTGCGCAGGAGCCCAAAGAGGACCAATCGGAACTTCAACTAGAAGATGGTTCTCGCGTAGCCGTGGTCGGAGGTGGACCGGCGGGATCATTCTTCACCTATTTCTTGTTGGATATGGCTAGCATGTTGGAAATGGATCTCCAGGTGGACGTGTATGAACCGCGAGACTACGGATGCGTGGGACCACGAAGTTGCAACATGTGTGGTGGAATCATTTCCGAATCTCTGGTGCAAATTCTAGCCACCGAAGGGATCAATTTGCCGCCGACAGTCGTCCAGCGGGGAATAGACTCTTATGTCCTACATATGGATGTGGGCAGCGTGCGCATCGATACGCCACTTCACGAGATGCGCATTGGTGCGGTACATAGGGGCGCTGGCCCCCGCGGAGCGGAGGGAATGAAATGGAAGAGCTTCGATGGTCATCTGCAGTCTCTGGCCCTGAATAAAGGGGCCAACCTGATTCAGAAGCGGGTGAGCGAGATCAGTTGGAACGAGGGGCGACCACAGGTAAATACTCGTGGCGGCAAACCGGAGACCTATGATCTGTTGGTGGTAGCCGTCGGTGTGAACTCAGCCGCTCTAAATTTTTTTGAAAGATTGCATCTGCCATACGAACCGCCAGGAGCCACAAAAACCGTCATTCGTGAGTACCGTCTCGGAGCGGAAACCATAGCCAAGTTCCTTGGTAGTTCAATGCATGTTTTCTTGCTGAATATTCCCCGCCTAGAATTCGCCGCGATAATCCCAAAGGGTGATTACGTGACGGTGTGCCTATTGGGCAAGAATATTGATAGGGAGTTATTCGAAACATTCTTGAGTTCGCCGGAAGTGAAAAAGTGTATGCCGCCCGGCTGGCATATGGACGAATTCGCCTGCCAATGCTCGCCCCGTATGAACGTCCGGGCGGCCGCGCACCCATTCGGCGATAGAATCATATTCATTGGCGATTGCGGCGTTACACGGTTGTATAAAGACGGGATCGGTGGCGCATATCGCACGGCCAAGGCGGCCGCCTCGACGGCTATTTTCCATGGCATCGCCGCCGAAGACTTCAGGCAGCAATTTTGGTCAGCCTGTAAAACCATCGACGCTGACAATTCCTTTGGCAAAGTGATTTATTTGATTACTCGCCAGATACAACGGAGACGTTTTGCCAGGCGAGCTATCTTAAACCTGACTGCCAGCGAACAGGAGTAGGCTGGCCATCTCCGCCTTATGAGCATGGTATTGTGGGACATGTTTACGGGCAGCGCTCCTTACAAAGAGATATTCATGCGCACGTTACATCCGGCGTTTTGGACAAAGATGCTTTGGTCCTTGGGTGCATCTGCCTTACGGGTGGGTGCTAACGGGAAAGAGGGAGATAAATAGTGCTGGGGTTGACCCTGTCTAATTTTTGAGGAGGCCTCCATGAGCTAGCCCAGCAAAGCTGGGCCGCTCAGCACCATCAACGAAAATGGTGGTTATAAGGCAGACCACTGCCATTTACGAAGGAGGAAGATGAACGAGCGATTTGGATATAGCGGCCAGATTTTATGGGTGGATCTGACGCGAAAAAGGTTTGAACTGGAGGCCAGGGATGAGATCTTCTGGCGGCGACATGTGGGCGGCGGTTTGGTG
>DOXE01000525.1 GCA_003519205.1 Chloroflexota bacterium | reverse complement strand
CCGAACTTATACCACGCCGGGTATACACAGGATGCGCTCAAGGAGTACGTTGAAGCCAACCTTACCTATGCCCTTATTCGCGACCTGCCTTTACCCACGGCCGAGGAATTAGGTACTGAAGAGAATACCTGGTTGAATGGTCTGGCAGAAGCCGCCACTGAATTGCGCCGCCGGATATTAGACATCATTCGCCATGGGCACAGCGAGGAAGCCGAAAGGTTGTTGGACACGATGAACGAGATTTATTCGATCCTGGTGACTTTCGATTTCAATGACTCTATCACCCTGGGACTACGACGGCGAACTGACACTGTGCGGGCCGTATTGGAACGGACGAGAGGGGATGTAACCACAAGCTTGCGGCAGGCTGAATTGGAAAAGGCCCTGGAAGCTCTGGAAGCAAGGATCGCCAACCAGAGTAGGAATTGAAAATTATCGACCCTACTCCGACCAACTACCGAAACCGGCCGCCAGGGCGCCTAAACCTGTACCAACCAATAGTCCGAGCGCGCTCCACAGCGGTACCTGGCCAATGACCCAGGCGATCTCATCTGGGGTAAATTCTGGCCCGTGCCCATGCAAGCCGGTCTTGATAGCCATCAAGGTCAGGGTTAATATCCCAAAGATCAAACCCAGGATCACCCCTCCCCCAGCGCATAAGCCTAACCAGGCGAACAAACTCAAGATTCGTCCAGCCAAGAATCGCTGTATTAGATAACCGGCAAATAAAATGACCAACCCAGCCGATAAAAGGAGAACTTGCCTCAGATCTCCTTCCAGACTGACCCAAAAAATGGCGTAAATTGACACCACAATCGTAAGCCACTTTAAACCTGGAACTCGATCTGGAAATCGCATGGCCAGATTATAGCAGACGGAAAAAGCACTTCTCACCTAGGACTTCGGTGATACACAATGCAGGCGAACAACCTGGTTCCCAAGATGTACGAACACTTACACCAGTATCCGACTGTCGAGGCTATAATCCGCTTGTCAGTCACATTAGCCCCTGGCATAATGATTGGCTGCTGGCCTGAATGATTTCTAAATCCGGGAGAAATTTCATGCACGCCAGCCCACCACGATAAATGTTGAACGATTACAAGGAGTAATTACTAATGTCAGATGATCCCATTAAGGATGCCCTACGATTGATGCCTTATGGCTTCTACGCCCTTACCTCGAGGAACGGTGAAGACGTAAATGCCATGGTTGCTAATTGGATCACCCAGGCATCTTTTGAGCCCCGTTTGGTGGTCATGGGTCTACAAAAGACGAGCTACACCCATAGCGTTATCGAAAAGGGACGCGTTTTTGCCATCAATATCTTCAAAAGTGAGGATAAAGAGGCAATGATGCCATTTACGAAGGGGCGGTCGAAAAAACCAGAAAAGATGATTGAGGCAAATTATCGTGAAGCACCCGAAACAGGCTGTCCTATACTAGATGGCGCAGCGGCTTATATCGAATTCAAAGTCGTAGACCTGATCGATGTTGGCGGAGATCATGATATCTTGGTCGGCGAGGCGGTCGGTGCCGGTATCTTGAATGAGGCTGATGTGGGGGAGATCTTGACGCTGCCCGGTCTAGGCTGGAGCTATGCCGGATAAGCCGGATACTAGGTCAAAAACAACTCATGGATTATGCAAAGGCTGAATGGAGATTGGTTAACAGCGGGTTTCAGGATGGCCCATCGAATATGGCCTGTGATGAAGCCATTCTGGAAGCCGTAGCACTTGGCCAGAGCCCCCCTACCCTGCGTTTCTATAGCTGGGAACCGGCTTGTATATCACTTGGATATCGCCAAAGCTGGCGATTAATCGATGAAAGTTATTTTCAGGATACTGGCTGGGATATCGTTCGCCGGCCGACAGGCGGCCGGGCTATCTTGCACGTCGACGAACTCACTTATAGTGTTTGTGCGCCTGTTGACGAACCTCGCGTTCAAGGCCGCGTCTTAGAGAGTTACCAACGCTTATCGGAGGCCTTGCTATCAGGTTTGCAGGCAATGGGGCTGAAGCCGGTAAAGGCCAATCCCGATCCTACCCGGGGAGAGGTTGATGGTCCTGCCTGTTTCGACGGGCCCTCAAACTATGAAATCACTGTCCAAGGTCGCAAGTTAATTGGCAGTGCCCAGGTACGAAAGAAAGGGGTCGTCTTGCAGCATGGCACCCTACCGCTTTTTGGAGACGTTAGCCGGATCTGCCAAGCTCTTTGTTTTGAGAGAGATGATCAGCGCCAGGCCTTGATCAGAGATCTCCGGCGGCAAGCCATCACGCTTGAAGAAGCGTTAGGTCGCCGGATATCATACGATGAGGCGGTTTCGTCGATGCAAGCTGGATTTGAGGATGCTCTTAATCTGGACTTCACGATAAGTGAATTGAGTGAGTCTGAGCTAGACCGTTCGGCCGAGTTAAGGACAGAAAAATTCGCCAATGACAACTGGACCCAACGCCTTTAGGCTATGGAGAAACAGATGTTGGTGTAATGACAAGGGGTGGAGCCGGGGTTACCACGAAGCCTTTCGGGATCTCTTGAATGAAGGGCGTCGCCGGTGGAGGTGCGGTCTCGGTGAAGACTATCTCTTCGAATCCCAGGTTTTCGAGGAAAGAACGCATGAACAATTGGGCCTCCTCGTTAGCCATGTCGATTACACCATTGGCCAATGCTGTTTCTTCCATCCTCATCTCAGCTTCCTGGCGAATGAGGCTCTCTAGCTGTGGATCGCCCTTGGTAAGCAAACCGATATCTCTATCGGCAACGTAAGATCGTTCGTTATCTAAGTCGGTGAGGAAAATCTCAGCCTCTGGTAATCGAACGATAACC
>DOXE01000037.1 GCA_003519205.1 Chloroflexota bacterium | reverse complement strand
CTCCACCGAACGAGCCTGGCTGGCTTCTGCAGCTTCGCTTGACTCGCCACCCGGCTCGGCCTCTACAACGGCCGTTAACTTAGCCGTCTGCTCGATGCTCTCCAGACGACTATAGATTAAACCGAGGGCTAAGCCCCAGACCAGAAATAGCCCCGCTAACCACAAGAAGTTGACCAGCAGGCTCGCCGTCGATTGAGTGATGACCAAGCTGATGGCTATCATCGGCAAGCCGAAGAGAGCGCCCATGATCAATCCCGAGAGCAGGCTGGCTTTCATTTGGCGGGCCTTCATCACGGCAAAATAGACTGCTCCGGCCAATGCGCCGCCCAATAGAAATTGGATGATGGCCATGGCCCGTTCGGCCGTCTTGGCTGAATCCACGACGCTGATGCCTAAGAACAACATGGTGTCGATCATCAGGTCGATGCCGAAAGTAACCAGATCGCCGGGTAATACCCGGGCTACCCAATTGAATACTTCATAGGGGACGAATGGGAAACCGAACAGTTGCCGGCCGAGGTACAGGATCCCGGTGAGAGCGGTCGTAAGCAGTGTCCCAACCAATGCACCTGTGCCCAGATTCAATTTTCTCATAGTCTACGTCTCCCACTTGAACTTAATGCCACTATCATATTATAACAATTGCTCCTTAAAAAAGGCTTACAGTAAGTCAGGTGATTAATCAGACGCATACAGAAAAGGGAGATGCTGGCCCGAAAATGATGGGTCGCATCTCCCTCCTTTTTGAAGATCTATCTATCCGACAGTTGCGAATAGATTTCGATCAGAATGTATCAGGAAACGGGGGAAATTCTTCTGATAGCTGAGTATTCCCAGGTGCTTCCGCGCCTTNNGTGTGAACGACGTTCACATTCCAATGCGGCGTGTAACCGGCTTCACCGGGGATGAATTCGGCCACATTAGCCTGGAAGGCTCGATCGCCGCCGATCAGGTAGAGATCATTTTCTCCTCGTTGGGTCACGCCTTCCTCGACGCCGCCAAGGATATAGTAAATCTCTTCGCCCTCATACCAGCCATTGGCTGTGGTGGCCCCGGCGGCGGCCGGCAAGGCTACTAAAAGGCTAAGCACTACCATTAACGTTATCAACAGAATTTTGCGATACATGAAATTTTCTCCTTTAAAAACTAAACAGGGTTAACAAGATGTGAATCAAATCTTTAAAAGTTTGTTTTGTCTGAATATCACCCCCTTACTCGTTATTGATTCTCCAGGACGAGTTTCTCTTTACATTGTGTCGTTGGGTCAGACCGGCCGTCCAGGGATTTTGGAATTCACCAGGAACGGCCGGCAAGGATGCGGCTGTGAAGAGATCGATATTCCCAGCAATGAATGAAGCTTTGTGCTGATGTGAAATACATCAGCCAACGTTTTATTAAGATAACGAAATCAGGGGGCTAGTGACAGATGCAAATGGATTATATTAGCTGGCACAAATGCACTATTTTTAGCCGTATATATGCCATTTTCGGATGGATCTCAATCAACCAACCCGTATCTGATGGCATAGCTTACCGCTTCAGTACGGCTGTGGATGTGGAGCTTTTGTAGGATATTCTGAATATGATTTCGCACAGTATTAGGGGCGATAAAGAGGGCCTGCGCGATATCATCTGTGCCGTAACCATTAGCCAGATAAGTTAGAACATCGCTTTCCCGGGGCGTGAGCGCATTGAGACGAGGGTTCGAATTTTCGTTCGGTTTAGATAGAGGCGAGGAATTGTTATGGTGCCGGGCGACATCTAAAACTTTCTGCAATAAGGCTTCTTCATCCTTTTTCTTCGTGATATCGCGAAATAGGTGAAAAATATAGGTGTTTCCTTTTTCTTTACCCTCGCGGTAAGCTAAGATGCTCATATTCAACCAACGCCTGCCTCCCGTTTTATTGCGGGCCTGGATATCGTAATTGGCCACGGGTTTATCATCAAATGCGGCTTTCGCTATTGGGCAATGGGCCAGGCAAATCAAGCGCTGCCGTTCGTCGACGCCTTGCAATATCAGGTAACAAGGGTGGCCGATCATATCTTTCTTTTCGTAGCCCAGTATCTCCTCGGCCGCTCGATTCCAATAAACGATCTTGTATTTATCATCAATTGCAAAAGCACCGTCAGCGGCGCCTTCCAGTGACTGTATTAGATTAATCACATACAATTCTCCTTAGCTTATGATGCTGGTCAGGCAAGAAACTTCATAGAGTATCCCTGATAAATACTAATAGGGTCTTTCGAAAGGATTACAGAACGCTTAACTATTTCACATGAGTGGGCGACATCGTCGCCTTGACAAAACTTGAGGTTCAATGAAAATTAGATCGGTGACTCATACCCTCCGCTTACGGTTGGCCAACAATCAGCCCATCATTATCGTGAAGCAGATCACTCGATGACCCGATTTGAACCACAATTTGTCCCCCTTTCCGGCTACGAAGAACATTCTCCAGCAGAGATGGAGGCCCGCTCAGCCGCTTTCTATGAGCAAGTACGCCACCGCCGCACCGTGCGTCACTTTTCCAATCGCCTGGTTCCTCGCCAGGTGGTCGAAAATTGCCTATTGGCAGCCGGAACAGCGCCCAATGGAGCCAACATGCAGCCCTGGCACTTC
>DOXE01000178.1 GCA_003519205.1 Chloroflexota bacterium | reverse complement strand
TGGCTGACTTTGGAAAAGCCCTTGTGAGGTCACGGATGGACTCGACCAATAAAATCTTAGAGGTATAATCCTTAGACTGCCCTGGCTACCAGACCAGGGCTTCATTTTTGTGTGTGCGCGGAACCTCGACCCTTCTTCGCTAGCGCTTTAGCCTTCCAATTTATCACTGTTTGGTGCCCCTGGTTTAACGGCACCATGAAATTTACTTTTAGGAGGAAGAAATTGAACACTAATACGAATAATCGGTCCAACAGACGAAAACCAGACTGGGTTGATCTCGTTGCACCCTATCGACAACCAGATACAAAGAAAAGCCTTTGGCAGTTGGGTAACACTTTCACGCTACTCATTTTATCTTGGGCTGCTATGTACTGGAGTCTGGCTGCGGGTTTTTGGTGGATCACGCTGATTTTGGCAGTTCCAACAGCCGGTTTTCTGGTCCGCTTGTTTATTATCCAACACGATTGTGGGCATGGTTCTTTTTTCAAATCACGGAAAGCAAATGACTACCTGGGCGTTGTAATAAGTATTTTCACCCTGACCCCCTACCATCACTGGCGTAGACGTCATGCTATCCACCACGCAACATCCAGCAATTTAGACGAACGTTTCATTGGTGATGTGCCAACCTGGACGGTAGATGAATACCTTGAAAAAGACAACTGGGACCGTCTCAAATATCGCATATTCCGCTATCCCGTTTTCTTGTTTATCATTGTCCCTTTTGCCGTCTTTTTCATCGGCCATCGCTTTCCAAGCTCCGCCGCGACCAAAAAAGAACGGAAAGGAATCTTTTGGACAAATATTGCCATCGCTGTGTTATGGGCAGTACTCATTTCCTTAGTTGGCTGGCAAGCCTTCTTGCTCGTAAATATTTCGGTCCTCTGGCTAGCAGCCAGTTTTGGTACGTGGCTGTTCTTTGTGCAACATCAATTTGAGGATACATATTGGGAGCATCAAGAGGAGTGGGAATATACTTTGGCCGCCTTGCGAGGTAGTTCATACTACAAGTTGCCCAAAGTGCTGCAATGGTTTACAGGCAATATAGGTTTCCACCACATTCATCACCTAAGCCCCCGAATTCCCAACTATTTGCTCGAAAAATGTCACAATGAAAATCCCATCTTCCAAAATATCCTCACTATGACCTTGCGTACAAGTTTGGAGACAACGTTCCTTAGTTTATGGGATAAGAATCAAAAGAAGCTAATCAGTTTTCGACAACTGCGAATGCAGCAACAGGCAAAAGCGAGTGTGTAAGTGAATGCGGTTTTCACTCGCTCGTCCCCATCCCCATTTTTATAGCGGAAGTCCTGGGCACTCTGACCGTGATATTAAGAGGGAAAATGGATGTTCGCAACTCGCAGTGCGTGGCTAACACTACCGGGATCACCCCTTTGGACCGAAAAGACACCTTGGCACCTCTGAGCAATACTTCTCATATTCTTCCCCATAAGTCCGAGAAAGGTGTTCTTCTTCTGTAATAACCATCCAGTGCGAGATAGCCGCATACATAAGTACCCAGCCGAACGAATATATAGACGGCCACTGTAAAGAGGTTCCAATGACCAGGAGGTAGCCTCCTAGGATCTGAGGGTTTCGGCTTATCTTATATGGCCCACGGCTCGTCAACCCATCAATATTCACTCCAAATGCTTTCCCTATCCCAAACCATGCCATCGTTCCAAAAGCGACCAAAAATCCGATACAAATGAGTATGAAGCCACCCATCTGCCAGGCTCGACTTTCTGTACCGATAAATCTCCAAAACCAGGGCCACTCTGGAGGATTGAATAGATAAGGGAAACTGAAAAATCCTATGAATACCATAAGCTGCAAAATTGAAGCGAATGCACGGAGGCGACCATAAGAATAATAATCACGTCGGACAATACGTCGGAACACAATATAAGCAAACAACAGCAAGAGAATTCCGAGAAAGAGATAAATTGCTAATTTCAATTTCTTCTCCCACTCGTTTTCATTAAGGCAGAGAACAGCGTCCGTTCCACCCCTCCTTAAAAGCGGGCTGACTCGTAAATAATTCGACCATCCTTTGGGATATTAGCTCAATGGTACAAATATGCGGAACAATAGGCTCTCACAGATTGGCGCACTAGCTAAATTGCCGCATAATTAGCGCGCATGCATCGTTTGGTTCCCGAATTCATACAAGAACAATACGTCAACAATAAGATAACAGGGTCGTTCGACGCCTGTACACTGTTTGTCGATGTCTCAGGTTTCACGCCCATCACCGATGCGATCATGGGGTATGGCCAGCATGGCGCAGAGGTATTAGCCAATATTATCCAGGATGTCTTTGATCCGCTGATTCAAAGCGTCTTTGAGCAAGGCGGATTCGTGACCAACCTCGCTGGTGACGCCTTCACGTCTGTATTCCTAACCGATGGTGAGTCACCCAATGGATTTGACCGCGCCCTCGCTGCCGCTTGGCAAATGCAACAGGTTATGGCGTCCTCTGCCATACATCAAACCCCTTACGGAAACTTTGCCGTGTCAGTAAAAGTGGGTTTGGCGGCCGGGGAGGTGGCCTGGGGCATCATTTCATCGACAGATAAAAATCGGGCGGCTTATTACTTCCAGGGTCCGGCAATTGAAGGCTGCGCAAATGCTGAAAAGCTAGCCAAGGCAGGGGAAGTCGTCGTGGATGCGGCCGTGTTTGGAGCCTTAGGTTCACATGTTACGGCTGAGCCCATAGAAGATCATTTCCGGATCACTGCCGTAAATGAATTGTTGCCAGCGCCTCAGCCAATCAACCTCCGTACCGTAGAGCCGGACTTCTTGACCCGCTTTTTCCCTCCGGAGGCAACAAGGGAAAACCTTATTGGGGAATTCCGGCAAGTAGCGAGTGTGTTTGTCAGTCTGTCCACCGTACGAACGATTGAGCAGCTTCAAATGTTCATGCAAATCATCTTTGAGTTGCAAGATCGTTATGGAGGTTTGCTCAACAGGCTAGATTTAGGCGACAAGGGCGCGAACCTTCTCTTATTCTGGGGGGCTCCTGTAGCTTATGAGAATGATGTGACGAGGGCTTTGAACTTTGTACTCGACCTGCAATCCCAGACTGTCATCCCTGTTAAGGCCGGGATCGCCTATGGTATCGCTCATTGTGGCTACAGCGGTGGCGCGCTGGCGGGAGAGTACACCTGTCACGGCCGGGGGACCACCTTAGCCGCCCGTTTTATGCAGGCTTCCCCTCGAGGTGAGGTCTGGGTAGACGAACATGTGGCTGTTCGGGCCGCACACCACTTTGAGGTCGAATTCGAGGGGGAGATGGGCTTCAAGGGTTTCGCCGAAGAGCAGAAAGTCTTCGTTCTGCTGGAGCGTAAGGAAGAAATCGAGCCTTTCTATAAGAGCCAGATGGTCGGCCGTCAAGTCGAACAGGAAAGGTTAGTCGACTTCGTGCAGCCCATTTGGCAAGGTCAGACCCCCGGCGTTCTGGTAATCTGGGGAGAACCAGGAATTGGCAAGAGCCGATTAGTCCATGCTGTCCTCGGCGGTCTTGAACGCACTGCTGACCGCGAGTTCTCTGTCTTTGATTGCCAAACAGACGAGATTTTCCGCGAATCACTCAATCCCTTCCGCTATTGGCTACGCCGGTATTTCGGACAATCAGAACAACAATCAGATTCACGAAACAAACGTAGTTTCAACCGTAAGCTTGACCATCTGATCGCCAGTACGCATGACGAAACTCTGATAGCGGAATTAGATCGTACGCGCTCTTTCCTAGGGGCACTGGTCAACCTGTCCTGGCCCGACTCACTTTATGAACAGTTGGATGCTCAAGGTCGATATGAGAACAGCTTCACCGGATTACTCACACTTTTGCAGTCTGAGAGTTTACGGCAGCTNNGTCAATTTACTCGAGTGTTGGCTCAAGACCAGACCTATCCAATCGCGATTCTCGCCACAACCCGGCCGGAGGGAGTGAGAACCATTTTGGGCGATGATATCGCCTACCAGGAAATCAACCTGGATCAGATGTCACCGATTGACCTGGCAACTTTGGCATCGGTTCAGCTAGGCTCGCCTATCGGTTCTGACTTGTTGGAACTGTTGGTTGAACGCGCCGAAGGTAATCCCTTCTTTGCCGAGCAAATCCTACGCTATCTACAAGAACAGGACCTGTTACGGCTCGTAGAAGGAAAATGGGAGTTGGTGGTAAAGCAAGAAATTGCGCTGCCCACTGACGTGCGCGCTGTCATGGTGGCTAGACTAGACCGGCTCACCCATGAGGTGAAAGATGTGGTACAGACAGCGTCTGTTCTGGGACGGGAGTTCGAGATCAAGCTGTTATCTCGTATGCTAAGTGATGATCCCGAGTTAGGGGAAAAGGTGGAGCAGGCAGAACACCTGTCTATCTGGTCGGTGCTGAACGAGCTTCGTTATCTCTTCAAGCATACCCTGCTGCGCGATGCTGCCTATCGCATGCAGCTACGCTCCCGTCGCCAATCGCTACACCAGTTGGCGGCCGAAGCCCTGGAGGAGCTTTACGCAGACGATCTCAGCCCCCATTACGCTGAACTGGCCTATCATGCTGAACAGGCTCACTTGATAAACAAGGCACGCCGTTACCTGAAGCTGGTAGGAGAAACATCTGAAAAAGCCTACCAGAATACACTGGCGGTTGACTATTACAGCCGTGCCTTAAAGCTAACGCCGGATGAAGACCTGGAAAGTCGTTACCAACTTCTTCGAGCCAGGGAGAAACTGTTCCATATACAAGGGGCACGCCAGGAGCAGATTCAAGATCAGAACGAGATGGCCGGGCTGGCGGAATCACTTATGGATGCCGGCAAGCAGGTGGAAGTACTGATAAGGAGAGCATGGTTATTCTTTTGGACGGCCGAATACCCGCAGGCGCTTAAGACCGGACAACAAGCGACAACCTTGGCGAAGGCTGCTGGAGAAGATGCGCTGGTTGAGCAAGCTCACTATGTAATGTCTTGGGTACTATTCTTACAGGGTAATTATGGTGCCGCCCGTAAACAAGCAGTGGAAGCGTTAGCTGCTGCTCGCAAATCGGGAAACCGTCGAGACGAGGGGAATGTTCTCAACGTCTTAGGAAATATTAGTGTATCCCTGGGGGACTACTATACAGCTCGACGGTATCTGGAGGAATTTCTTAGCATTTCTCGCAAGTTAATCGATAAGGAGCGGGAGCACACTGCCCTCATCAATCTTGCTGTAGCGATCATACCACTTGGGGATTATGATTCGGCAAAGGACAACATCGAACAAGCACTGGAACTCTCGCGCGAGATGGGGGATCAGGTTTCAATTGGGACGGCCTATGTGAACCTGAGTTGGGTTGCAGCGAGTCAAGGTGAATGGGAATTGGCCATAAAATACGCCGAGGCAGGCATTGCGATTAAGCATGAGGTTCAACAAATCGAAGCAGAAGCCGAGGGGCTGCTTTGGCTGGGACACGCTTGGTCAGGTTTCGGCCAACCAGAGGAAGCCTTTGCTGCTTACGAAAAGTCGTTGAAGGTAAGACGCGATTTAGGTCAGACCCACTTTTTTATGGGTGTTTTGGCCGGCATGGCCCGAACCGCCCTGGCGCAAAACGACCTCCAGTCTGCTGACAGCTACGTGGCTGAGATCCTGTTGTATCTAGAGGCCGGCGGTTCGCTTGAGGGCACTTGGGAACCACTACGGATATACTTCACCTGCTATCAGGTACTTCAATCATTGCAAGACACTCGAGCAGGCCAACTCCTGGAGACCGCCTATCAGCTCCTGCTGGAGCAGGCCAGTAAAATCCCTGACACGGAAGCGCGTCGCATGTTTTTGGAGAATGTGCCCTGGAACCGGGAAATCGTTGCTGCCTATAGGCAAATTAGCCCGTGAGACGGATGTGAACCTATTTAGCGATTCAATTCATATACAATGACCTGGTTATCGTTGCAGGCCATGACCACCAGTTGGTTTTGGTCATTAAAAGCCATGGAGAAGGCGACGCTCACCGTGTTGATGGTGTCCAGATACCGGCCGTCTCCGTCGAAAACCATGATATCATTTGACTTGACGAAGAGCCGGCCTTGGCCGTCACGCACCAACTGGGCTACATGTGCCATCTCCTTTGCTTGTTCAGACTCGGTTATTGTCTCTTTGCTACTGCCACGTAGCGACTCTGCGGTAAATCGCAACGAAAGCTATTTACCCGGCCGATCCATGCCATTTCTGTAACTGTTCCGAATAGTCATTTTCAGGCGTTCGGCTCCAGCCCATCTCCTTGTCCTTCAATAGGATCAAAATTGAGCTGATAAGCTCGACGATAGGTTTAAGCTTTACCGGATCTATCCAGTCGACGGTATCCATCGGCCGGTGTTGTAGTCGGACCCCACCCGTCGTGCCGAAGGCGATACTGGGAACCCCACGCCAGGCGAAGGTCGAATGGTTGCTCTCCGGCCAGGGATCCACCCAGACCAGGCTTGGATAATCCCTTGAGATTTGCCGCACGGCATCTTCAAACGCCTTAGCCGCCGATATCATGGTGATGCTGTTGCTTCCCACAACCTGGCCAACCCCATCTATGTTAATCGCCGCGATGATATCTCCGAGATCTTCTCCATTCCGTCGCAGGTATTCATCATCGCCAATGGGCAGGTACTCTTCATTGGCGAAGGCCACCCACTCCAACTGGAACGGGTAATCGGCCGCTTTGAGATGCTGAGCCAGGGTCAATAAAATTGCCACCCCGCTGCCGTTATCATATGCTCCGGGTGTGTCGATCTTGGTGTCGTAATGGGCACACAATACGACACGACCGTTAGCCACGGCCGATCGGCCCACGATGTTTGCCGTCGTACTTTCGGTTTGTTCAGAATCGATCCGTAAATTGACCGTCGCCCCATCTTGCTTGAGCAACGCCAAACCTGCCTCGGCCGATACCGTGGCCGATGGGATACGAAATTCCCAATCTTCGATCAATCGTTCCAATCCATTCGGGTCACTCTGGACAGTCAGCAAGGCTAAAGGCTGTTTTTCCTCCAGCAATTTGATTAACTTATCCTCCTTCTCGCTCTTAAGAAACCAGGATTTCGGCGATAAGGGAGCTTGGCAAAGATCGCCAAATAATACGCCGATTTTTCCCTTCAAATCAGCCCCTTCGAGCTCAGCCAGCGTACTGGCAGCCACGATTGGCCCGTTTATGTTGCAAGGCGGGGAATAGGCATTAGCCGCTGCTTCCAAGGGACGGCCGTTCATCGTCAAGGTAGTCTGGCGCTCGATCCAGGCCGGGCAGGGAAAAATTTGTTCTTCTACTTCCAATCCGGCCGCCTGGAAT
>DOXE01000262.1 GCA_003519205.1 Chloroflexota bacterium | reverse complement strand
AAGCCGCTCAAGCGCCTGGCTGGCGACCATGTCTTGGGCGCAAGGACAGGCCATCATACCCTCGGCCTCGACACCAACAAGGTGTACAACGCGTTGCTGAGTGGCCGCAGCTATGCCAATCAGTTTGTAAATTTCCTGGGTCAATTTACCAGAGACAGGGGCGTAACGCTCCTGGGGAAAGTGGGCACGGACGTGAACGTCGGAACGGATAGCGGCTTGGTCTCGTAGCGATTCTGTAGCAATACGTTCGGCTAATGTTTCCAAATTGAGCACTTTTTCGCCGCCGACGAGACTGATGACCTCTTCGACTGTATCACTGAAACGTGACATGTGAACGCCCTTCTGATCTGGACGAAGTTCCACGTAGATATCCATCTCCACGTAGAAAAGCTCGTCGCGCTCTTTACCAGCCAGCCGCACAATGTGTTCAATGCCGGTGAGACCNNGTGTCTGTACCATTCACCTGGCGGGCCAGTTGGGCTACATTCTCATTAGAACCAGGCAGGAGAATATCAGGGGCGATCTCGGCCAGGGGGACTAAGACAAAGGGTCGCTCAGTGATGCGCGGGTGGGGGATAGTCAGGTCAGGATCGTCGAGGACAAGATCGCCGTACACGAGGATATCCAGGTCAATGGGCCGTGGACCATAGCGGATTGTGTTTTCACGGCCCATGCGCCGCTCGATGCTCTTGAGAAAGCGCAGCAGATCGTATGGTGGCAACTGCGTACTGCCCTTGAGGGCCGCATTAAAAAACCGTGGCTGATCGCTGACTAGGGCCGGCTCAGTCTCATAAACCGATGACAATTGCTCAATCACCACTTTCTGGCGTAACTGGCTAAGGGCATCAACAAGGTTAGCCCGCCGGTCGCCCAGGTTACTTCCCAGCGCGAGGTAAATGGTTGTATCCATAACTCACTCCTGATAATAAAATAGGGTCATACCGGAAGCTCTCCACGATATACAGCAGACCGGCTAGGCGATTCCTCTACTTCTATCTCGATCCATGATTTATAGCCCACAGAAATGCTTTCTTCCCCGAAGGTTTGTTCATTTGAGGATTCCCTTCAATAGTGCAACAAAAAGAGTCGTAGCCACCAGGTCGGCCGTAGTGCCCGGATTGAGGCCGCCCCTTTCTTTCCGCAATCTTTCATCGAATTCCGCCACCGCCCGGCAACCTCGCTGGCTGAAAGTTCCACCAAGTGATAAAACCTGGGCGGCATCTTCAGAAACAGCCTGGGCCACTTTCTGCCCGTGTTTGCGGCCGATTAGTGTGTCCGGCACAGCAGCCAATAACTCCAGGTAGGTTTGAACTACTGCCTGAGAGAGGGGCGCTCCACGCTCCATGGACCTTTCTAAGCTTGGCAGGCCACGCTCAAAGGTAATCGCGTAATCGCTCAGATATTCGGCAGCTACGTTATCCCGATGAATAGCGGTGGCCATTGCCTCGCGCAACGTAACCGTAGGCTGGTGACGAATGTCGTGCTCCACCGATTCGTCAAAGCCACCCGGTTCAGCCAGACGGATGGCAGCGTAAGCAGCTTCTGCATCAGCCAACGTCAGCCCACGCAGGACCTTCTTCAAGGCAGAGCGCAGTTTACCGTCGGCCTGCAGTGCAGCCCTGGCCAATGGCGCAAACAGGAGCACGATGCCTAAGTTGGTGTTTGTCTTTGTCCAACGCCTGGTGGCCACTACGGACGCCAGGATCGTTTCGCCAACCCCCCGCTCGGCGGCGCGGGCCATTTCCGGGCCGATGGCCACGGCGCTACGCAAGAAATCTTCGTAGTACATGTCTTCAAAGGAACGCGTCGGCGTGACGTTTCCGGGCTTCTCCGCACTTACTTCAAACAAACAAGCCAACTGGGCAGAAACAGCAACGGTGTCCGTAGTAGGAAGAGCCATAATTCATCCCGGTCACATGGTCTGTTGCAGATAGTTTGCGATCTCTCCTGCAATATCAACCTCGCCGGTTGCCTGCAAGCCCTTCCAGCCCGGGATTCCATTCACCTCCAGGATGTAAGAGTCGCCGCTGCTTACGGGTAGCAGGTCAACCCCAGCGTACTCCGTACCCACGGCCTGTGTCGCCCGTAAACATAGTTCTTCCTGATCAGCTGTTAAGTTGACGGCACGGCATTCTGCCCCACGCGCAAAGTTGGTACGCCAGCCATCGGCAATCCGTTCCATGGAGGCCACGACCCGATCACCTAGGACAAAAGCTCGTATGTCACGACCTTGGTGGGGAATAAACTCTTGTAGGTAATACACAGCTCGCTCTATTTCCAGTGCTTTGAAAACCCGATAGGCCAGGTCTTCATTTTCGATCCGAACTAATCCTAATCCCATTGAACCAAACAGAGGTTTCACCACCACGTCAAGGCCCAGGGTTACGAATGCTTTCAGGGCGTCGTCACTCCGTTCGCAAACGATAGTACGCGGTGTAAGTAACCCTGCCTGTGTCAATAATCCCGAGGTGTAATATTTATCTACCGTTCGCTCGATAGCTTTGGCCTTGTTCAAAACCCGCACGCCACGTTCTTCTAGCAGATGTAGGGCGTCCATGCGGAAAATCGTTTGTTCGAGCGAACCGCGTGGGATTATCCGTACCAATATGGCGTCGTAGCTGTCCAGTTCTAAATCACGGCTGCTCAAGCTCGGCTGGTCAGCCACCCGAGCTTGCATTCCCGTAATAGGCATTAGGTCACAGTGGAGGCCTCTTTCCAGAAATGCTCGCTGTAATTCAATTGTATGCCAGCCGCGACCAGAACCAACTATGGCAACGCGCACCTCGTCACTCCAGGAACGACTTCTTTAGCACCTCGACGTTTACCGCTCCGGAGTGGAAAGTCCGGCCACTATTGACATTCGTAACAAATATCTCTGCCGGACTGAATAACAAGGGGTCGATCTTGTAAAAATCGTAGTTGTAGCCTTTGAAGGTATCATAGAAGGGTGCGCCGTAGTCGGAAGAAGTGGACGAGGGCACTTTTGGAACCAATTCCTCTACCTCCGCATCATCGGCCACGACGGTATAGTAAACCTGGCCACCGTAAAGGATAGCATCGTTGGTTCGGCCAATAGCCCGGGTGTCACTCTTGGCGATTGGCGGCAGAGGGCAGGTACCAAAGCCACTCACTACCTGGTGCAAATCGAATCCTAGTTCGTGCAGCTTGTGCAAACCCGTCTCCAC
>DOXE01000196.1 GCA_003519205.1 Chloroflexota bacterium | reverse complement strand
CTCCAAGTTCCATAGAAAATCCTAAACCATCTTAACGCACACGACGACAACCACTTTGGCTAGTCGCCTCTGCCGGGAAAAATGTCGCCCCAACCTTTCCCTGTACCAGGAATCGATCCGATNNTCGGGTCCACATAGGATATAGAAAGCACCATCATGCTGCGAGTGCTTTCAGAGCTCGTTCCGGCGACGATAGCTTGCGGGGCAACTGTGATCCCCTGTTCCGCTAATCCTTCGCTGACCAATCCTGCAAACTGGCCTCCTCGCACCCAATCGGCCAAAGTGTTTACCACGTATTCCGATGTTTTCCAATTGGCCAGACGCTGCTCGTCGGTCAGCGATGCAGATCCAATGGGTTCTTGTCCGACAATAAAACGAACACCGGCATTATAGAGCGGTGCCGGGCGCGAGTACGTGACCAAACCAATCGCTAAGACGATTAAAGTTGGTATGATCACATACAACCAGCGACGTTTTAATATTATCCAGTAGCTGCGTAATTCCATCTGGCTAAATCAATCGTTTGATGCTGTTCGAGCTTCTGTTCGACAAAATCCGAAATCTGGCGTTTAAATACTTCCACATCGAATTGTTCAGCATGTTCCCGTATAAAAGTTTGGCTAACATTGCTGGGATCGAAATTTTCGACCACCTCAATAATAGCCCTAACAGACTGTTCGGAAAACAATGCTCCTGTACCAGGCACAACGGTTTCCAGTGCTCCGCCAGCGGCATAAGCGATAACCGGACGGCCGGCCGCCATAGCCTGTAAAGGAGCGATACCAAAGTCCTCTTCGCCGGGAAACATGAACGCTTGACAGCGGGCGATCAAACCCGGTAGATCGGCATCAGGTACCCGACCCAAAAAAGTGACCGACGGTCCGGCTATCTCTTCTAATCGACCTCGATCCCGGCCTTTGCCAGCGATCAATAGTGGCCGTTCCATGATGTTAAAGGCTTTTATTAACAAGTCAATTCGCCGGTATGGTACCAGGCGCCCAACCAACAAATAGTAATCTTCAACTTGTGTTGCCGGCTGAAAACGACCGGTATCAACAGGTGGGTAGATGATAACCGAATCACGCCGGTAGATCTTGGCGATTCGCCGACGGACCTCTTTTGATATGGCGATGAAGTAGTCTACTCGATCAGCCGCGAGACGGTCCCACTGCCGCAAACTGGTCAAAAACGGCCGCAATATTTGACGAACTACCCAACTCAGATTCTCGCGCTCGGCATATTGGTGATATCGCCACACGTACCGTGTTGGTGTTAAGCAATAACAAATATGGAGGGTTTCTGGCCCGGTTATGACCCCATGGCAGAATCCACTCTTATTGCTTAAAACCAAATCTAAACCAGAAAAGTCGAAGCCTTCAAACGCAGAAGGATATAAAGGGAAATATAGTTGCTGTCGAGAATGTGACCATGGTAGCCGGTCAATAAACGAGGTGAAAATTTTCCACTTCCGCCAATGGTCGGGCATTTTTTCTGGCGCGTACAAGGAGGTATATAACGGAGCAGTGGGGTACATTTCCACGAATGTTTCAAGAACGTCCTCTGCCCCTCCTCTCTGATTCATCCAATCATGGACAAGTACGGTCTTCATCGATCACAACCCGAGCCGCTCCATGCGGGCCGCTAGTTCAGCCTCGACCTCTAGGCTGTGCATGGCATCGTCGAGTTGGTTATCTAAACTGCTGGCCTGAACTTCCCATGTCGCATCGGCGTGATCGAGCCTTTTTCGAATATTCTCCGCTGCCTGGGAAACCTCCATATCACCCTGGCCCATCAGAGAATCTAGGGATCTCATAGCTTTTGCAGATACTTCCTTTGCCTTTGCCAATTGCAATAAAAAGGCCAATTCCTCACGCTCTTGCTTGGCTATTGCCAGCCGGCCTTCGAGTTTCACTCGCACATCATCCAGCATCTCAGCCGCCGCCACTTGCCTTTCCAAAGAAGCATCGTAGGTTTTTACTAGCTCGACGGCCGATAAAAGTTGTTTCTGGGTCACCATGGCTTCTGTCTGTTTGTCCTGGCGAAGATACTCATCGACGAGAAAATCGAGCTCGGCCGCCTTTTTGGCCAGGTTTTCCCGCCTTCGCTTGGTTGTCTTTACCTGGGCAATCATCGGTCCGATCGTTCGTTTAAACTCATTCAACTCCCGTTCCGCCTGGCGGATGTATTCGTCGTAAACAGCCAAATCACTTTTCTGGATAGCCTGGTCGGCCATCTCATGCAACGTAGCTTTAACCAGTGTCCTTAATTTTTGAAATAGGGAAGCCATGGAAAGGATTATACCTGATGGAACAAGACTTCCGAACTGCGCGTGAGGTGCAACTTCACAACAGTATTAACTGATTTTGACTGGTTACAAACAGAAAAACGGCCGCTGCATAACCCAGCGACCGTTTTACCTTCTCTCAGATTGTTTGACCAGGATGAACCTGGTGGTCAGGAGATCAACCCGAGCTAAGAAGCATTCTTAATGATGATTTCTTCTTCGTCGAAGCTGTTGGCTTTGGCTACTGGCTTCACCTCTGGCATCAAAATAGCCAGCAAAATGTAGACGATGAAGCCCCAACCCGTACTTAATGCCAAGAGCACAAAGAACAACCGCACCAATACAGGATCAATGTTCAGATACTCGGCCAGCCCACCGCAAACGCCAAAAAGCATCTTATCATCTTGCGAACGAACCAGTTGTTTTTCACTCATTTTATACCTCCAATTATTATCGTTATCCTTTACGCCTTTTCCGAAAAAAGGTTGCATCACTCTGGTCGCTATGTCTTCTGGCTCCGATCACTGGAAAAAAGTGCTTTGAAAAACAGCCATAGGCCAAATACTATTAGAAGAATCGCGACGACCGCACCAAAAGAGAACCCCCCTCCTAATAATGCGCCGAATACGATGAATAGGATAGAGGAAATAACGATAAGCCCGCCCCCTTCTCGCAACCCCCTTCGCAGATCTCCTTCAAGAACACGAGAAATGAAGATCCCGATCCCCACAAAGCCTGGGATCAAAGCCCAAGCATAAGCCCAGGATTCCCAGGCGTTATTTATATTTTGATAATACAAAAGGCCACCGATTCCGGCGATGACTGTACCGGGAATGGCCAACCCGGTAACGCCCAGCAAAGCACCCACCAAAAAAAATCCGCCTACAGCAACGATGATCAACGGCCAATGTTGTCCAATGTTAATTACACTGGCGATATTGGGAAAAAGGGGAAGGAGCAAGAAGAATAGTCCAGCTAGGATTAGGATGATACCGGCTGCGATTGAGCTGCTACGCATGCCACACCTCCAATAAAATCAATGGTAACAAAAGTCTTTGTTTGCATGTCATGGTTCGGTAATCTATACGTAACACCGGCCTCAATGGTAGCGTACGAGGAACATACCCGGATGAGTGCCATGTAATTGTCCTTAAATGCAATAAATGTTTTTACCATACCAGCTATTTATGTACTAATTCAGATGTAATATTACCACTTAGTCCACGCAGGTCTGAGAGAGCTGCGTGGTCTCCATGAAACGAATATCGATATTTCGGGTCAATATTCTCGTAGCTATCGATTGGTTTTTCTCTTCAGGCGAATATAATACGGTCGCATTGTTTGAGTGTTTTGTCCCGTTTGACGCAGGGCGTGATTTAGGAAATTACGAATCTATTTAGGTTTGTGATCACTTGTTTGACCACACCATTTAAGGAGCGAGTTTCATGATAGCGACAAGCGTAGAACAGTTACTGAATAACCTGGAAGGCACTGTTCAAGTAAAGGCTGATAGGGTAAGCGTGATCGATTCGCGATCCTTACAATTGAAAGTAGACAGTATCGTTTACAATGCTGTTTTTGCCGAGGGGCTGGTTCGAGATACCGCACGATGGTTATTATGGGAGTTGGGTCAACAATTGGGGATTTATCCATCCTCCATCCATGAATTCTACATGGCGGCCGGACGCGGCGAATTGCCCAAGTCCTGTACCGTCCCGGCCATCAATGTCCGGGCAATGAACTTCAATACATCAAGGGCGGTTTTTCGAGCCGCTAATGAATTGAGTGTAGGTGCTCTGATATTCGAGATCGCCCGCTCGGAGATGGGCTACACCGATCAGCGCCCGACTGAGTATGTCTCCTCAATTCTCGGAGCGGCTATCAAGGAAGGATTTCGGGGTCCATTATTCATCCAAGGCGATCATTTTCAAGTCTCGGCAAAGGGATTCGCAGCAGATCCAGGAGCAGAAGTAAACGCAGTTAAGGACCTGATTACGGAGTCGATTTCGGCCGGCTTCTACAATATCGACATTGATACTTCTACCTTGGTAGACCTGAGTTTTGATTCTTTAGACGACCAACAGCGGAATAACTATCGTGTTTGCGCTGACATCACTCGCTTCGTTCGCCAGATTGAACCTGAAGGGATCACGATTTCCCTTGGCGGAGAAATCGGCGAAGTAGGTGGTCATAATTCGACGGTACCAGAGCTCCACGCCTTCATGCGAGGTTATAACTATAAAATTGGCGACCTTCAAGG
>DOXE01000165.1 GCA_003519205.1 Chloroflexota bacterium | reverse complement strand
AGCAATTCCTGGCTACCAACGGATGGCCCATCGCCACTTTGACCTTTATGGACAGTGACCGCTCCCTAACCGCGCAAGGCATCCCCAATTATACTCTAACCGTTACCTGGCCTGTGGACTTCTTTTTCGCCAAGATTTTGGGTCTGAGTAATTATCCCATAACCCATTCGGCCACCGGTGCCTTTTTCGCCCAGGCGGAAATATACACCACCAGCGCCATTGAAAATGGTCACGTCCGCAAGGCCTCACAATTCATCTATGGCCCTGATGGCTGTGCTGAACGGGGTGATCCTGTTTCCCCATACAAGGGGACAGCTAGTACGCCAAACGATGATCGGGCATCGTTTGAGGGCGTTTACAAGTATCGATTCGTTGTGACCGAGGTCTATACCCATTCCAATATCCTTCGAATCGAACTATTCGACCCAGATTCCTTTAATAATCAAGGTAATTCGACGATGGTCACCCACTCCATATCCGATGGACATCCGGCCGAATCACTGGCTTGCACATCGTCCGGTTTGGGTGACAAATGCATCATCGATACGGGTGAAAGCCGGTATGCCCTCAACCAGAATCCTTTCTGGCTACAGCGTGTAGACGAAAACTGGAATCCAGATTGTACACCCAACTTTGCAGACAATCTTGGCGATGTGATCACCACTTATGAACTATATTATTTTGACGATTCTGGTGACAGGCATGACATTGCCAAATACACAGTCGACAATTTGCGTGACTACTTTAATTCCGATCTGAAATGGGTCTCACCTGGCTCACCCGGTAGCTTGGTGCCGGCCGATTCAGGCAGTTTCGAAGTAGACCTATCCACTATTCCTCTTACTCCTGATGGCTTGCAAGTCATTCAAATGGACGTCAANNAGGGACGTTTGGGCCGGACCGCCGTCGGCATACTTTGCAGCTCGCAGCATTCCTCCCTTGAGCGCTGACGTTAACACCCGCAATCTTCAATTGGCTAATAGCCCGGCTGCCTACACTATAAAGGGGGTATCTACTTATGCCTTAGGAAGATTGCCTTTGACCCATTATATCAACAATGAAGAGATAAAAGTCCCGCTGGCGCCGATAGAATCAACCCTTGGTGGTGGGGGGATATATGCAACTGTGTTTGACTTCGATACATCTGTACCACCTCCGGATTTGTTTTTCACAATTGACACCGTTGCTGAGAGCGATTTTAAAATGTACTCGACTGTTGTCGTATCGCCGACGAATGGTCACAGTGGTGAGCAATCTGATCCCCTCCAAGTCACCTGCGACAATAGTACCGACTGCAACAATAGTTGGATGTCTCCGCAAATAGCCATGGGTATCCCTGATGAGTTCTTCTTTGGGGGCAAATTAGAGGCAAATTACATGCCTATGAAAGATGACCATGTTTGGGCATTAGGGGTCACCGCCGGCCGGCCATTCCTGACAGAATAGGCTTTAGACTTATCTAGTAAGGTATCTACCCCCATTTTATGGCGGCCGATTGGTCGTCTGCTACACTTGGCGTCCATCATTCTAATCCTTACCTTTCAGCGCGAGTGAGCTGTTCCAAAGCTTAAGCTCCCTTTGCTCGATAACATGTAGCCGAATTATGTGGTTACAGTTACAATGGGCTGCCTGCATAGGAACAGCCTATTGGACGCCAATTGTGACCAACTTAAAGCCAATCATCGCCCGCAAGCTGATATTTAACCTGCCTTGTGTAAAACCATCCATATGAAATGATCAATTGCTCCCAGTGTCACCAGACAAATCGTGCAGGTGCCTTTTATTGTAAGTATTGCGGTTCAGCACTGGCTTGTCCGCGCTGCCGGGTGATCTTGGATGAACCGGCCGGATGTCAAAAGCCTCTTAATCGAACCGGTCCCTGTCGATAGTGGGTGACGGAATTTATTATCCAGATGTGACAGCTGCTATTTTATTAAAATAACTATCACCTTTACACGACGAAATAGGAGTGATAGATGTCAGAGAATGGAAACATGATGGTTAGCGGGATGCGTGCTTCGTTGGAGGAGTTATGGTCGGCGCTGGATTCGTTATTTGAGGAGATGTCTCCGACCGATTGGCAGCGTTCGCACGGAGCAGACTGGATATTTGCCGATCTCCCGTACCATCTCTCCTACATCGACCGATTATGTGTGGCCCGGCCGATCGAGTTGGGAGAGGAGTTGCCGGTCGCCGAACAGGTCCGGCTCCGCACCCTCAACGAGCTCAATGCCTGGAATCAGGGCAATTTTGCTGCCCGCCCAGACGGTCAAAAAGTTAAAAGATCCCTGGAGCAAATGCGCAATAGTCGGGATTATGTGCGGTTAGTCACCGCCAATTTGACCGACGCCGATCTAGCCAAACCAGCCTGGTTCCCATTGCTTAATATGCGTGGCTTCCGCCCCGCTCAAGTCGCTTTGGCCTTCTGTGTCGGCCATACATGGCAACACTTGGAGGAGGCTCGCGTCCGCCATGGCCATGCCGGAACAATGGTTGGGCCGGAGTTAACACATACCATGTTGGATGGAAATATTCCTGGAATTCCCTTGTACCTGATAATTCCTACAACTGCCTTGTTCCTCGATGCCGGTCGGGCCAAAGAATTGGATTTTTCCTTTGCCCTGAATATCATCGGTCCAGGTGGTGGTATGTGGGCCTTCCATGCTTCTGACGAAGGTTGGCAAGTAGAGGAGGTAGAGTCAGCTGACACAGACTTGGTTCTTTCACAAGATTTGGACACATACATAAAGACACGATATTTCATCAGCGATGTGGCTACCTTGATTGAAGCTGGCGAAATTGAAGTAAACGACGAGCAAGCGCTTTCTGTCTATAGCCAGTTATTCGTCATGCCAGATTTTGACTTTGAGTTTCCCCAGGTGCCCTGAGGTGGATTTGGCTTTGATCTGTCCTGAATGCCAGACGTCAAATCGCGAGGGGGCAAACTTCTGCCGGCGCTGTGGACGATTGTTGGTCGATCGCTGTCCTCGCTGCCGTGTTTCGCTTCTGCCGGATTCTGATTTTTGTGACCATTGCGGCCGGCCGTTATCACCGGCAGCAACCCTGGGTTGGGTTACTGGCCGTGACACCCCTTGGACAAGTGCAGAAAGACAGATCGATCCAACACGATTTATCCCGGCTGAAAAAGAAGCCCCTCCTCCAGAGATTAGTCCGCCAATTGCCGCCGGGCAGCAGTTACCATCGCCAACCGCTCCGAGCCTGGATCGATTTATACCCGAAGAAATGCGGGAAAAACTAGATGCCGCTCGTTCCCAGGGTGGTATGGTTGGTGAACGGCGGATCGTGACGATGCTTTTTTGTGATGTCAAAGGTTCTACNNGAGATCATCAACGGTGCCTTTGAGCATATGATCAGACCTGTCTACAAATATGAAGGCACTGTTGCTCGCCTGATGGGCGATGGCATTTTGGCTTTCTTTGGTGCGCCTATCGCCCACGAAGACGATCCGCAGCGGGCGGTATTAGCCGGACTGGACATTGTCAATCATATTTCTACCTATCGCGAGCGGATCAACCAATCATGGGGAATTGACATAAACGTTCGTGTGGGAATCAATACAGGACTGGTAGTTGTTGGAACTGTCGGATCAGACTTGCGCATGGAATACTCGGCCATGGGCGATGCCATTAACCTGGCCGCGCGCATGGAACAGACGGCCGAGCCGGGTACGGTTCAGATCGCTCATGATACCTACAAGCTCGTCAAACCCCTTTTCGAGATTGAAGACCTGGGTGGGATCTCGATTAAAGGCAAAACAAATCCTGTACCCGCCTACAAGGTAATAGGTCGTAAAGCAAAAGCCGGCCGGCAACGGGGGATCGAGGGTTTACATGAAACCCTGGTTGGAAGAGACATCGAACTTTCAGCTCTCCAGGATATACTTTCTACAGTTCAGCAGGCGGTAGGCCATATCGTCTGTGTGATTGGCGAAGCTGGCCTAGGCAAGAGCCGACTGATTTATGAGGCTAAACGATCCCTTGGGAATGACCAATCACTCAACTGGATTGAGACGGCATCTCTTTCCTATGAAACCAACCAGCCCTATGCTCCCTTCCAGCGTCTCATCCGCCGTCTCAACAACATGAGCCCTGGCGATTCGGCCGAGCAGGTGCAAGAAAAACTGGCAAACCTACGCCATCAATTCGACGAGTCAAACGGACATCGAGCCCAACGAGTATTTGAAGCATTGTTTGATCTGGAAAGCAATGGCGAAGCAAGATTAGAAGGTGAGGCTTTTAAACGGGAGTTATACGAAATGATGCCAGTCTTCTGGCGACAGCGCTTCTCTCGGCAACCAACCGTTCTTGTCTTTGACGACATTCACTGGAGTGATCCGGCATCTATCGAATTGCTGTTGCATCTCTTCCCCCTGACGGCCGAGATACCATTGGTGTTGGTATGCGCTTTCCGGCCGGAGAGAAGTGGACCAGTCTGGCGAATTAAGACGACGGCCGATGAGGAATTCCACCACCTGTATACCGAAATCACCATGCGGCCGCTCTCGGATAAACAGGTGAACGAGCTGATCGATGGATTATTGATCAATACCGATATCCCTCAGAGCTTACGTGCGCGCATTCTAGAGAGTGCTGGCGGCAACCCATTCTTTGTTGAAGAGGTGGTCCGTAGCCTCATCGACAGCCAGGCGCTGGTGGCCGAGGAGATCGAACAAGACGGTCAAAAAATTCTTTACTGGCGCGCTAAAGGTAATGGCCAGCAAATCGATATCCCCGATAGCTTACAGTCGTTATTATCAGCCCGAATTGACCGTTTAGAAGAGGAAACCAGGCAAATATTGCAAACAGCGGCTGTTATCGGTCGTTCCTTCTACCGACGGGTGCTGGAGGCCATCGAGGTACAAAGCCAGGAGACTGCGCAGGTAATCGAGCGTCAGCTAAACATGTTGCTACGATTGGAAATGATTCGAGAAGCGTCTCGTCTGCCGGAACTCGAGTATAAATTTAGTAATCCTCTCACACAAGAAGTCGCTTACCAGACGATTTTATTAAAACGCCGCCGGGAGCTCCATCGACGTGTAGGCCAGGCATTAGAGGAACTGTTTCCGGATCAGTTGGGCGAACTAGTACCTCTATTAGCTTATCATTTTGCCGAAGGCGAACTTCAGGAAAAAGCCTTTGATTATTATCTTATGGCTGGCGATTCAGCAGCCCGACTATTTGCCAATATTGAGGCGCTCGATCATTATACCCGAGCTCTGGACTATATCGAGAGCGTAGATCCTGATTACGAAAAGTTGGAAGCATTATTCTTGAGGCGAGGCCGCGCCTTAGAGTTGTTATCCCGTTACGAAGATTCGTTGGAAAACTACGAAGCCATGCTGCAACTGGCCCAGGATCGGGATGATAAGCGCTTGGAATTAGCGGCTAAAACGGCTCAGGCCACCATTCATAGTATCCCCAGCCAGGTATTCGATGCCGAAATCAGCCTGCAGTTATCCGAAGATGCCCTAAATTTAGCCCACGAATTAGGCGAAAGTTCCGCGGAAGCCAAAATCCATTGGAACTTAATGCTATATTATCTATGGGCCAGTTTCCAATTTGACCAGGCTGTAAAACATGGAGAAGCGGCCATGAAGGTGGCCCGAGAATCCGATTTAACCGTCGAATTAGGTCCCATCCTCAATGATTTGGGCACCACCTATTTTGGTCTTGGGCGACTTGACGAATCTTTACAGGTCCTGGAGGAAAGCCGCATCCTCTTGCGGGATGGCAATAACCTGCCCTTGCTCGCCTTAAACCTAACAAATTCGTCAACCTTTCATTTTTTAATCGGTAAAAATGACTCAGCCTCGGTCCTTATGAATGAGGCGGAAAAAATCAATCATTCCATCGAAAATAATTGGGGATTGGCGGGTAGTCTATATTATCGGGGGTTAATACATTTGATCAACGGTAACTGGGGCGATGCACTTACAGCCTTGAATGGATCCATTGAGTTTAGCGAGATGGCCCAAGCGGAGAGGATGCTTGCCGTGAGCCTACTGGCCAAAGCCAACTACTGCATTTTAGTCGGTGC
>DOXE01000308.1 GCA_003519205.1 Chloroflexota bacterium | reverse complement strand
CACTCCCCGGCCGACTCTTCAAACAAGCCGCTGCCCAACCATTACCTATCAAGCACTAAAATAGGAGGTAAGTACTAGGACAAAAGGGGCAATAGCCAGTGTACGCCGTTGTGTTAACTTCTTGGATTATATATACTTTTATTGACTCGCCGCCGGGTCATTCTCAAATTGACCACGCCCGTGGACGCTTGAAGGAGGGTTGGGAGCATATCGGGTGATCAAAAACATAGGCATTCATACTGCGACAAACGGCCGGGCGTCCGTCCGGAAACAACCCCTTCTATCTACTCGTCAGGAGAGGTTGGAGACATTGGATATGCGAGATGTATTCGGTGTCATTTTGGGTGGGGGTCGCGGCACAAGACTTTATCCCCTAACACGGGATCGTACAAAACCAGCGGTACCGCTAGCCGGAAAATATCGCCTGATCGACATCCCGATGAGTAATTGCTATCACGCGGGCATCGAAAAGATAGCCATCCTGACCCAATTCCAGTCCGTATCTCTGCACCGGCACATTCATCGCACATACAATCCCGACATGTTCACCACTGGTTTCGTGGAAATTTTGGCGGCTGAACAATCCCATAAAAATGGCGATTGGTATCACCAAACGGCCGATGCGGTTCGCAAACAATCCGCACAAATCGAGCCGGTAGGTACCAGGTACACCTTGATTCTTGCCGGGGATCATTTATATCGCATGGATTACCGAAACCTCATCCAATTTCATATTCAAAAAAAGGCGGATGTGACAGTTGCTGTCCAACCAGTCTCCCGGGAAGACGCCCCCAACTTCGGCATCTTGAAGCTAGATAGGTCAGGGAAAATCACACACTTCGTGGAAAAACCCAAATCTGAGAAATCCATCGTCGACCTGGAAAGCTCTGATGATCCCGAAAAGCCGTGTATGGCTTCAATGGGCGTCTATGTCTTTAACACAAAGACCCTGTTCAAGATGCTAAGAGATGAACAACTCACCGATTTTGGCAGGCATGTTATCCCAGGGGCAATCAAAACACATCGCGTTATGGGTTACATTTTTGACGGCTACTGGGAAGATATTGGAACAGTTCGTCGTTTTTATGAGGTTAATCTCGACATGGCTGCCCCTTTGCCCAAATTCAACCTCTATGATCCAGAACATCCTCTCTACACCCGGCCGCGATTTCTGGCAAGCACAAAGGTACAAGGCGGATCACTCCACAATGCTCTCATAGCCGATGGTTGCCGCATCCAGGAAGCCACCATCCGAAACTCGGTAATAGGGGTAAGAAGCATCATCTCCCAGGGAGTCACCATCGAGCGCAGCCTTATCATGGGTGCAGATTATTATGAGGCCCCAACAAGTGCTTCAGATTGGTGGAGGCCAGGCCAGCCGAATATTGGCGTTGGTCCCGATTCAGTGATTCAAGGAGCAATCGTCGACAAGAATGCGAGAATTGGCCGGCAAGTGATTATCCGTCATATTCCTGAGCGACGAGATGAAGAAAATAATAATTGGATGGTCCGCGATGGCATTGTCATCGTTCCTAAAAACGCCGTTATTCATGACGGAACGGTGATCTAGTCTTCTTTGCAAGCCGTTCGATCTCATCCTACGGTTAAGGATCTGGTTGTTCTGCCTCCGAGATTTCTGTATCCGGCCCCTTCTCCAGGATCACTTTGTCCACCCGCCGGCCATCCATATCGGCTACTTCAAATCGAAAGCCGCCATAGCCGAAGCGGTTCCCCGGCGCAGGTAAACTGCCCAACATAAAGACCACAAAACCGCCTAATGTCTGGTAGGTGCCCTCGCCCGGTAGCGTACCTATGTCGAAGGACCGCTTAAAGTCGTCCACTGAGATCAGCCCATCCACCAGCCAGGTGCCATCCGCGCGTTGGACGATAGGTGGCTGGTCGATTTCGTCCATGGTCGGGATGTCGCCGACGATGGCTTCTAAAATATCAAAGGAAGTGACCAATCCCTCGATGCCGCCATATTCATCCACCAGCATTGCCAGATGAACGCCTGTCTCCCGGAAGCGCTCCAAGACTTGCAAAGCCTGGGCATTCTCCGGGGCGAACAGCGGCTCTTGCATAACCTGGCTCAGGTCTAGCCGCTCACCACCCAGGCAGTTAGCCAACAGATCTTTAGCTCGCACCAGGCCTAGGGCTTTATCTAATTGACCGTCGCACACCGGGAAGCGGGAGTGGCTAGAGCCTTTGATTATCTGGCGGATCTCCTCTTGGGGCGCATTCACATCAAGCCAGACGATCTCCGGCCGGGGAGTCATGATTGCCTCTAGCGGCCGGTCCCCCAGCATAAAGACGCTCTCCACCATGTCTCGCTCCACCTCTTCGATAATTCCCGCCTGGGCTCCCTGCTCGACCAGCATGCGGATCTCTTCCTCGGTCAGAGAGGTCTTGGGCTCCGCCTCTATACGTAGGAGAGCCAGCACAGCGTCCGTGGCCAACCCTAATAAGCGGACAATAGGCCAGGTGACGACAGAGAGGGCGCGCATCGGCCGGGCGATAGCTACCGCAATACGCTCGGTATTATGCAGAGCGACTCGCTTAGGTACTAGCTCGCCCAACACCACGGTTAGAAGGGTGATAGTGCCCACAACTATGAACAG
Source organism: Chloroflexota bacterium (assembly GCA_003519205.1). GTDB lineage: Bacteria > Chloroflexota > Anaerolineae > Promineifilales > Promineifilaceae > UBA11865. The sequence continues at coordinate 1,487 of DOXE01000308.1, read as the reverse complement.
GCTGATGGCGACGGCGTAGGGTTCGAGCACTGGAAGTTGAGCCAGTAAATCAGCCAAGGCCCGGGCAATAGTAGCCCCACCAACGGCGCCAGCGAAGATGCCCACCAGGGTAATGCCTACCTGCACGGTGGAGAGAAAGCGGTTTGGCGTCTCGACCAGTTCCAGGGCCACCTCGGCGCCGTAATTGCCATCCTGGGCCATCTGTTGCAGGCGAACGCGGCGCGAGGAGACAATGGCCATCTCGGACATGGCCAGCAGGCCGTTCACGGTGATGAGTAAAAGAATGACGACGGTTTCTAGGAGGATCTCATTCATGGTATCAACTTTTGATAATTGGAATCAGGAGACTTAACGGTTGTTTTCTTGAACCAATAGAGTTCGCAGATGGAATAGATTGCACTCCAGATTTTGGGGTGGCACTTAAGGTCCATATATATTCTGAGTAATCCGTGTTGGCTCTGATTATAATGCCGTTCCTATGAATTTCGTAGGTATAGCTCTGGATTAAATGATTTGGCTGGATAAACACCCCGTGATTTAATCCTCTCTACCAAACGACAAGATGAATTTTAACCTAAAGATTTAACATAAAGTGCTTCCGTGTTGCTTTTATTGAGGCTGAGAATATGAATTTGAGAGTACGAACTTTTTGGACATCATTGCTCATTTTCCTGTTTATTGCAATGGCGATTGGATCACAGTTGCCAGTCACGGCCGATCCACCAACAAAGGACGACTCTCAAACTACCATTGGCGAACCAATAGAGATTTCGATATCAGCAAAAGAAGGATATCCTGACCCTCATGTACTTGACATCAGAACACCGATCCTCGAGTCCGAGCTGGACAACCTGGCCTATTTGCCACTTGTTACAAATACCCCATTAAGTCCTGAGCAGCAAGCAGTGGTCGATCTGGTAAATGCCGAGCGTTTCCAGGTAGGTTGTGCCCCTTTACGCGTGAGCGATCAATTGACTCAAGCCGCAGACGGTCACAGCGAAGATATGGCCCTTTTTGATTTCTTCTCTCACACTAGCTTTGATGGTAGATCTCCCTTCGCCTTAAAATATTTCCCCACATCCTTTAAGAACCATTAACCTCAGTAACCATACCATATTGACGTTATTAAGTTCAGGTTGTTCGGCTCTAACGTTATGTCTAGCAATTAAATTGATTAAAAGCCAGGCGGACGGCGAAAACCACCAGTGATTTCCGAGATCTGACCAGCAATAGCCAGCAAGCGTTCATCACACCAGCGAGGGCCAATTAGTTGGACGCCAATCGGCAAGCCTTTGGCATCCTGAGCAAGAGGAATAACCACAGCTGGATGACCTGTGGCAGCCGCGAGTCTTAAGGGTAAGCTAAAATCTTCCTGGTTGGTGACCTTGCTGTCAAACCACGGCGCTTCATCGGCGTAGGGTTGGGCAGTGACGCCGTAGACAGGACAGAGAAAGACATCCCAATCGGAGAAGAAAACTTCCCATGCT
>DOXE01000069.1 GCA_003519205.1 Chloroflexota bacterium | reverse complement strand
CTGGGTCAAGGGTCTATTCATCATTATGCAACACCCCACAGAACGGTCGATGGAGTTCATTGAACGGCTGGGAAATCTAGCAGGTAAGAAGACAGTGGTATTTTGCACCTATAAGTTGGCCGCAGGGTCAACGTTACCCCGAATGGCGAAAGCTCTAGAGGAAAAAGGTGCGATAGTAGTTGGACAGTTCAAATATCGCGGCCCCGAACCGAACAGTAAGTTCGTTTCGTTTGCCACATCCTTGACTTGATTGGCACATAATCCACAATACACGAATAGTTACACATCACGCTCCAAGTTGGAGTTTAACCAGGCGAAACCAGGCCCAGGCTAAATCTTAATATCATGAATTTTCCCAGTTTCGCCATATCTTAGTAGTGGCATAACGCTTTGAAGTTCAGTAGTCAGGCGATGAGAAAGAAACTGCCTCTGGTTATTGGATTGTTTGTATCGGTACTCATTAGCTGCGATTTGCTGGCTACCTCGCCCACTCCTTCACCAACGCATACCTCAACCGTATCCCTTACTGAAACCTCTGCGCTAGCACGAGAAGACGCTCCAGCATTGATTGCCCTTGATTATCCCAAAGTTGATGGTTCTACCTCAGCCCTTCCTTTGCAAGTAATTCTGGCCTGTAGAATCTTCGACGTTCCTTGCTCCTGGCAAGAAGGCTGGCCCCTGGATGCGACCCGACGGCTGGCGCCTGATCTGATCTTCGAGGAATCACCTCAGTCAGTGGAACGGATAAACAGCATCTGGCATAACGGCACCCATGAAGCGTATGTAAATCTTATCCAGGGCAACACCGATTTCATCCTGGTGGCCCGACCCCCCTCCGAGGATGAGCAGAGAGCAGCTCAAGCAAGGGGCGTTGTGCTGGATGTGCAAGCCGTCGCCCTGGACGCCTTTGTATTTCTGGTGAACGCTGAAAACCCGGTGGATGATCTATCGCTGGTGACCATACGCGACATCTATACGGGGACGATTACACATTGGTCAGAGTTAGAGGAGGATGGACGGAGGAGAGCCGGGGAAGAAATTAATACCTACCAAAGGAATCGAAACTCAGGCAGCCAGGAGTTAATGGAGAAACTCGTCATGCGGGGCGCCGCTATGATAGATTCGCCTGATATGATATTGGAGTCGATGATGGGGCCGATAAACGCCATCGGCCAAGATCCTTTGGGAATAGGTTACTCTGTTTACTACTATGCTGTATTCATTTTTCCCAACGAGGATGTGAAGCTGTTAGGTGTCGATGGCGTAATCCCAACATCAGACAGCATCGCGAACGGTAGCTACCCATTGACGACTGAGGTCTATTCCGTGATACGACAAGAGATAGCCCCAGATCACACTGCAGTGTTACTTCGAAACTGGCTTCTCACTGAAGAAGGCCAGGCGATAATCAAGGAAAGTGGGTACGTTCCAATACAACGGTGACGACCATAGCTTCATAGTCTGAGACCGGCTGTCTTATCCTTATGGCAAATAGATACTAATCATACTCAATAATTACGTCATGGAGGGTGATGATGTCTGCTCCGGATGATTACTTAGAAAAAGTGTACGCTGGCTTGTTGGGCAAGGCCATTGGTATATACCTTGGTCATCCTTTCGAGCTATGGGGCTACGAACGCATTGTCAGCGAATTGGGGGAGATCAACTACTATGTCAATGAACATTTCAACTCGCCGGTCGTCACGACCGATGACGATTTAGCTGGCACACTCATTTTCCTGCGGGCGATTCCGGATTATGGGTTCAGCAAAGATGTGACAGCCGAGCAGATCGGTAAGACTTGGCTTAACTACCTCGTGGAAGGGAAAACCGTTCTTTGGTGGGGAGGCCGGGGCATGTCCACCGAGCATACGGCTTATCTCAACCTAAAAGCGGGTATTCCGGCGCCAGCCAGCGGCTCGATTGAGACGAATGGCCATCTCGTGGCGGAGCAAATTGGGGCCCAGATTTTCATTGACGGGTGGGCAATGGTTGCACCAGGCGACCCGGAGCTAGCCGCCGATCTGGCCCATCGTGCGGCCAGCGTCAGCCATGATGGCGAGGCCATTTACGGCGCCCAGATCGTCGCCGTGATGGAGGCGATGGCCTTCATTGAGCCGGAAATCAATAAATGCCTTGACACGGCGCTCTCCTTCATACCAGCCGATTCGACCATTGCCAGCGTGATTCGCGACGTGCGCGAGTGGCATGCCGGGGAACCGGATTGGCATCGCTGCCGAGAGTGGCTTAACGAGTATTACGGCTACGATCGCTTCCGTGGGGCATGTCATATTGTGCCTAACCACGGGGCAATCATCATGAGCTTGCTTTATGGGGAAGACAACTTCCAAAAGTCGTTGATGATCGCTGCCACATCCGGCCTGGACACCGACTGTAACGCAGGCAACGTGGGTTGTTTCATGGGCATCAAGAATGGGCTGGCCGGCATCGAGGCGGATGCTGACTGGCGTGGACCGATGAGCGATCGCATCTATCTACCCAGCGCCGATTGCGGCCGAACCATCACGGATGCAGTCATCGAGAGCTATCACATCGCCAACATGTATCGGCGCATGAACGGGATGGAGGCGCTCAGGCCCAAGAACGGCGCCCGCTTCCACTTTGAGATGCCGGGATCGGTGCAGGGGTTCCGCGTGGAAGCCAGCGATACGCCTCTAATCTTGGAGAACGTAAAAGGGTACAGTCGCCAAGGCCAGTATGCTTTAGCCTTGCATTGCAGTGGCCTGAGAGCAAATAGCTTCGCCCGGGCAGCCACGCCCACCTTCATTCCCGAGGAGTTCCTGGTCGTCAGTCAGGATACCAGCGACCCTTTGAAAGCAGCGCCGACCATCTATCCTGGCCAGACGGTGCAGGCCTGGGTTTCCGCCGCGGATGACAACCGGACGCCTGTCATCTGTCAACTCGATGTGCGTATCTACGGACCGGATGACAAGCTGGTGATCATCCGGGGCAACTCGGCCGTGCTACAGCCAGGTCAGGCGGCCGAAATCAGCTGGGAAGTGCCGGACACAGGTGGTCATCCCATCGCTGAGGTCGGGATCGGGGTCAGCAGTCGGGAGACGACTTCGGCCTCGCTTTACCTAGATGCTCTGACATGGGCAGGCGAGCCCAGGGCGACCTT
>DOXE01000111.1 GCA_003519205.1 Chloroflexota bacterium | reverse complement strand
GCTGATGCCAACGTTGACACCGGCTTTTTTGCCATGATACTCTCGGCCGATAGCCAGCACAGCTTTTGAGAGATCGGCGATGGCCTGGACATCTTCCAATTCTTCCTGGGGATGGCCGATCATGAAGTAAAGTTTTATGGTGCGCCAGTTGCGTCGATATATCTCGCGCACGGTCTCCAGTAGCTCCTCGTGGCTTACATATTTGTTGATGATATTACGCATCTTCTCCGTCGCTGCTTCCGGCGCCAAAGTAAAGCCGCTGCGTTTGTTATCACCCAGGTTATCCATTAGTTGAATGGAGACGGTTTCGGTGCGCAATGAAGGCAAAGAGATTTTTGGGCCCCTTTCGCCAAAGCGCTGGCCGATCTTTTCGGTCAATTCTATGACGTGAGTGTAGTCGCTGGAGGATAAAGACAATAAGCCAATTTCTTCATAACCTGTCTTTTCAAGGATTTCCTCTATAGCCTCCAAGATCTCATCTACAGGTCGTTCACGGACTGGTCGGGTCACCATGCCGGCATGACAAAAGCGACAACCTCTTGTGCAACCACGCATTATCTCGATGGGTGCCCGGTTGTGAACTGTCTCGATAAATGGCACGATGAAGTCAGTAACCGGGGGAGGCAATACAGGCACGATCGTCTTCAGTACTTTTTGCGGCGCCTCCGGCACGATTGGATTGATCTGTATTATCGTTCCATCCTCACGGTAATCGACATCGTAGAATCGGGGCACGTAACAGCCCTCTATCTGGGCCAGATAGCGCAATTGTGTTTCGCGATCGAGGTGGCCGGCCACGCGCATCGTGCCGATAATCTTGAGGATGACCTCTTCCCCTTCCCCGATGACAAAGAGATCGATGAACGGTGCCATCGGCTCCGGGTTATAACAAGCATGTCCACCGGCAATTACCAGCGGATAGCTGGCATCCCGTAATTCCGAATGGATAGGTATGCCTGATAGATCCAGTAAGTTTAGGGCATTGGTGTAAAGCTGCTCATAGGGTAAGGTTAGAGCCAGCATATCGAATTCGCTAATAGTTCGCTTGCTTTCTAACGAGAACAAGGGCAGATTTGTATCGCGCATGATCTCTTCCATATCCACCCACGGGCTGTAAACGCGTTCTGCCAACAGATTGCGGTGCTTATTGATAATATCGTATAAGATCATCAAGCCGAGGTTAGACATTCCCAGCTCGTATATATCAGGGAACCCTAAAGCGACTTTAAAATCAATCTCATCCCAATCTTTAACAACCTGGTTATATTCACCACCCGTATACCGGCCAGGTTTTTCCACTCTTGGCAAAATTCGCTCTAGCACAGACTCAAGGTTACCTGTTGTATCTGAAAAGCCCATATCATATTTCCGCAGATCCAAAGCCCTCACCAGTTGTAAAGTGAAACTCCAGGAATAAAAAGTAAGGTAAGCTTTTCTATTATATATATCTGAATTTTCTATTATAACCAATTGCTTACGTGCTTACATCTCGGATTGCTGCCTGGAATTAGTCAAATGACATACAAAATTCATGATACTTCTTATTGAAACATAAGGACAAAACGGTTACCCTACAACTTAGTTATGGATCCACTGGCACAATTTTTCGCTGATAATATCATCGTCATCTACTTCGCCTATGGTCTGGCCTTCTTCATCATGGGTTTGATGATCTGGATAGAATCTAACCGTACGTCGGAGTTTCGCATTTCTCGAGCTTTTGGGTTGCTGGCCGGCTTTGGCATCATACACGGACTCCACGAATGGTTCGAGATGTTTCAGTTACTCAGTGCTTCGGGTGCCACTTCTATCCCTGACTGGCTGCTGCTTGACGAAGTGCGGATAGCCCACCTGGTCGTGTCTTTTTTGCTTCTGACCATATTTGGCGTGCGATTACTCTTCTCCACCCACAGAAAAGATGGCAGCGAGCAAAGATTAGCTTATATCGCGGCCGGTGTTTTGCTGGCGATCTGGATTATAAGTTCGCTGGTCACAAATTGGATATTTGATCCCGAGCCAGATGAGTTCGTGACCGCCGTGGATGTTTTAAGCCGTTATATCTTGGGCATCCCGGGTGCCCTGCTCGCTGCCTGGGCAATTGTTTTAGAACAACGATCGTTTCACAAACGAAGTAACGAGGGCTTCGGCCGATCTTTACAATGGGCGGCTTGGGCTTTGATCCTATACGGTGTTTTCGGGCAAGCATTTCCCCCGAAGAGTTTTCTATTCCCTTCTAATGTGGTTAATAGCCAACTATTTTTTGAAACATTCGGTATCCCCATACAATTCTTCCGGGCAGTGGAAGCTGCGCTGATGGCTATCTTCTTCATTCAGGCTTTGAGAGCTTTTGAATTGGCTCGCCAAGAACGATTGGCACACGCTCAGGAAGCCAGAATCGCTGCCCAACAAGAGTCTTTGGAAACTCAAAGGAGAGCTCAGAAAGAGACCGATCAACTAAACCAGGAGCTACGTGAGCGTGAAGAACTTTTAGGCGAGTTACTGCGCCAGGTGGTCACGGCCCAAGAAAGCGAGCGCCAGCGTATCGCCCGCGAATTGCACGACGGTGCGGGTCAAATCCTTACCGGCCTGGGCTTGGGGCTGGCGGCCGCCACAGAAAGCGTTAAAACCGACCCGGCTATTGCTTCCTCCCAATTGGTCGAGCTCAAGCAGCTGAACGCACAAGCGCTTAATGAGTTACACAACCTCATAGGCGATTTGCGACCGGCCGTGTTGGATGACCTGGGTTTAATTCCGGCGTTAAAGGCACAGGTTCAACAATTTGAGTCCCGGACAGGCGTTAAGGGTGAATTTGTGGTCGAAGGACAACGTTTTCGGCTGCAACCTGAGCTGGAAACGATTCTCTTTCGTATTGGCCAGGAAGCTCTCACTAACGTAGCCAAACACGCCCAAGCCCACTCAGTTTATCTGCACCTGGTATTTAGTCAAAGTTGCCTGAAGCTAATCGTGAAAGATGACGGGCGTGGATTCGACCCAGAAAAGGTGTTAAAGACGAACCATCATGAGCGATCAGCCTGGGGCCTATTGGGAATTCAAGAGAGAGCTGCCTTGGTCAATGGCGTCTGTTTTATCATCTCTAAACCTAATTCAGGTACGACCATTCACGTCACTGTCCCTTTGGTAAACAAAAAAACCGACGATGTCAAAGATTAGCCTGATACTTGCCGACGACCATGCGGTTGTTCGTTCCGGCTTACGTATGTTGTTAGAAGCACAGCCGGATATGCAAATCGTTGCCGAAGTGGAGTCTGGCACTGAAGCCGTCGAAAAAGTTGAATCTCTCCGTCCCAATGTCATATTGATGGATATTCAAATGCCTGGGGTGAGTGGCATCGAAGCTACGAGAGAAATCCGTCGGATCGCACCCGATACAGCCGTTCTGGCCTTAACGATGCACGAAGACGACCAATATTTCTTCGAAATGCTCAATGCTGGAGCATCCGGTTATGTGCCGAAACGGGCAGCACCGGACGAGTTGTTGACGGCCATCCGAACCGTTGCTCGGGGCGAGGTCTTTTTGTACCCTTCGCTGGCAACCCGCCTGGTACAAGATTATCTGAAACGGGATGAGGATGATGAGCAGAACCAGGTGTATGACGAATTAACGCCCCGCGAACGAGAAGTTTTGATCCAGATTGCCGAAGGTTTATCGAATGCCGAGATCGGGGAGCAGCTTGTCATCAGCGTCAAGACCGTTGACCGCCACCGGGAAAACATCATGCGCAAA
>DOXE01000501.1 GCA_003519205.1 Chloroflexota bacterium | reverse complement strand
GATCAATACGGCGGGAAAAACGAACCCGGTAGAGCTGTTGATCTACCAATACATCATCCGTTAACAGGGGCACGAAATGCCGTTCCCAGATGCCCTTTGGCATAAGGATCTGCGCTTCGTCTTGTTCCGGCAAACGATACCATGGCTGGCGGTTAGCGCAGGTTCGCCGGCGGTGAAGGTTTTGCTTTTCACCCCAGGCAATATATCGGGCAGCGGCCGTTCCGCTGAGATCTGACATTGGCGGAATCCAAAGTACCTGGTGTTCACAAGCAGCAGCTGTCACGATTCGTTTATTGACTTTTCGCAAAGATTTGAGCAAAGGCCGGCGCAGGTGTTCCTCGATCCCCCAATCCTCAATAGTATCGTTGTCAAGATAAAAATAGGCATTGGCTCCAGTTGTGTAACCTCGATGAATCATGGCCCAGCTGCCTAAGGGAACTAATCTGGCGTCCTCAGAGCGATGGCGATAAACGGCCGGGGCCCGAATGGCGACTCCCCATTTTTCGGCGGCCGCTATAGCGCGTTGACAGGTAATGCGAACCACAAATCGTTCGTTTTCAATATCACGGTCGGTTAATAGCTGAGGGATCAGTTCTTTCAATAAGGCGACGCGTTGTGCATCGTCATCATTCGCCGGAATCAATTCTCTCAACGATTGGCGGAGCCTTACCAGCCGTACCTGGTTAGTTGCTCGAGCGGTCGCATCGCTACACCTTTCCAGGATTACCAGGCAGGTGTTGACTTTGGCTTCTCCAAACCAACGTTCAACATTGGACTCAATCAAGGCCAGGATACGATAGTGATCTAATAAAAATTGTTTTAATCGCTCACCGTAAGCTACGTCAAGCCAACTGTTGGGCACGACAAAACCGAAGCGACCCCCTTCGCGTAAAAAGTCTGTGCCATGGACAAAGAAGTAAGCGTGTAAACCAGCACGGCGACTTAATCCAACATGTCGATCCAAGTGACCAGTTGGTTTCTGGGCGTCCTTCATTCCATTGAAGATGCTTAACTGGCGAACCAAATCAGGGGTCTCTGGCAAACGGCCGAACCATTCCGCTCGAGTATATGGTGGATTGCCAATAATAGCATCAAAGAGATCGGGCCAGGGATCAAGATCGAAAAAATTGCGTTGAATGATATGGGAATCAGGCAGCGTTTTTTGGGCAAGCGCCACTGCCTCAGGATCTAACTCCACTCCCCAAAGGGTATCCGGCGATCCAACATCAGGGCCTAACCATTGTTGCATGAGTGCAGCGCGACTCAAGAATGCTCCCGTGCCACAACTTGGGTCAAGCAAACGGTCCGAAGGTTGGCGCATACAAAAGGCAAGCAATAAATCGGCTACTTCAGGGGGTGTTTCGAATTGGCCATAGGTACGTTGTTTATCAGTCATCATTTAACCCTCAACCTGACACCGACACTCCCTACCAAAAGATTATAACCCAAAGATCTTTATCATACCGGATAAAGTCTTTATCTAGCTGGATAAAGAATGAAGTATAATCCATTATTCCATGGCCCTATCACAGCAAAAATTTCTGAAGACGTTGCCTGATGTTCTCATAGCTCAGTTGCCACCTCCATTACAAGGCATCAAGGTTCGCCAGCCCTGGCGTTGGCTGATCCAATTCCATTACGGGGAGCCCCGGCTTCACTATGAGGTATCCCGACCCAGAAACCTACCCGGCTTTGAGTTAGGATTTCATTGTGAAGCCAGAGACAAGGAGATGAATCTTTTTATGCTAAAGGGTTTCCGGCGAAATCTTTTCGAGATAAAGGCCACCCTTGGTGAGAGTATGGAGGCCGAGATGTGGGACAGGGGTTGGACGAAGATTTACGAGGTCTACCCCGAGGGGGAGCTGACGGAGACCTATCAGTTAGCTGTCGGAAAACGTCTGGCCGAGATCATCGTCTGTCTGCACCCAATTTACGTCGATTTACGAAACCAGGTAGCTCGAGTCCATTGCTAAATAAGAAAATCCTTTAATAAATTCTTGAAATTACTTCCTCGTTCAAATCCCCCCAAGATGAGAGCTACCACGGTCCAGCATACGTAACTTCGAAAGGCGCAACTAACTCCAGCACATAGGCTCGATGGAGCTCGACAAGCTGACGCATATGTAACAAGTCATGGGCTACCCAAGACGCAAACATATCTCCTGCCCGAATCGAACCAAATGGCATCTGATAAGAAGCTTCCCACTCAGGTTCGCCAATTGTTTCCAGCCACTCGAACGATGCCTGACGTTCGCTCAAGAATAACTCCAAGGACTCTTCCAGGTCCCGGTCGTTATATTTCCGTTCCACTACCCATCGTTCGGGATCGATTGGCGGTAACTTTCGATCCGGCTCGTGGAGGATGATATCGAGTCGCATCCGGAAATCTTCTCTTTCCTCATCTAACAGATGGTTGACCACTTCCAGAATTGACCAGGAATTCGGAGCAGGCTTCCACTGGGCCTGTTCTGCTGACACTCCTTGCACGAGTAGGCGAATCCGCTCTGAATTCTGAAGCAGAAGTTGTTTTGATCTCAAGAAATGCATAAATACTACCCCTTTGGGCGAAATTGGTTTGACACAGGAAGCGATGAAGTTGCC
>DOXE01000500.1 GCA_003519205.1 Chloroflexota bacterium | reverse complement strand
ATAATTCGGTGGGAAAATTTCTTGATTTGATGGTGAATTACCGACATGTTGCGATTTAAATTTGTTAGCGACCATGGCATTTTTGATATCTTCCCAAACGTTGGCTTGATCGGGTGTTAACACGGGTGCCTCGCTGGGAATGAAATCGCGGTCTGCCAGGGGGTCTCGCCATACTTCTTGTTGGGCGAGTCGTATAAGACCTCGATCTTCTAGCTTGCGTAAATGGTTTAAATTTGCGTCCGTGGCAGCGTAGATATCTGTCAGCGGAATCGGACCATGATTAACTGAAAGAAATCGAAGTACATTAAGGTACTTTTTGGCCCTTCGTAATCGATAAACATGAGTAAGCGCCTCATCCCTGGTGACTGCCAGCACCAGCGATGGTGGTTGCTCGACAAATTGCACCAGGCCTTTAGACTGGAAGGCCTGAATCTGGTTTTGGTCTGGAACATCAGACAGAGGCTGTGGCAATTGATTGATTACTTTCTTATGGATATCAGGGATATCCGCACCATCACCGGCAAGCACAGCTATCTTCGTGGCTGGTGTCCGCTCGATCAGTCCGGCGTCCGTAAGCTTGTCTAAATGGCTATTACCTGTTCCTGTTTTATTTAAGACGGTCTCTTCGGCCGGCAATGGATCCTCTTCGAGCAATAAATAAAGCAGAATGTCGGCGTGTTTATTGTTATTGCCAAACTTGTTGGCTGCCTGAATTATCTGTTCTTTGCCAACCATTAACTCGGCCGTGCGTATGGTCTTAGGCCGTATTCGAGGGGGATCCAATACTGAAGCTTTTGTTAGGATCTCTCTCCTGGAAAGCTGGTCGACGATCGACTTCCAATCGAATCCCTTCGGTGTAGCCTGGGCGATCTGTCTGCCTCTCATATCGCCTCTTTCGCGTAGTAAGTTGATCATCAATTTTTGAGGATCGGTCAACCGGCCTGAACCATCCCAATGAGGATTGACGTCGATAGTGACGTCAGACCAACGCGTCAATCCTGGGGGTAACATCAGGCGAATACAAGCATTGAGGGGGGTCAGGTAACGTTCACTCATCCATTGTGCCAGCTTAATCTGCCAGGGTTGGATGATAGGTTCGGCGTCGATCAGGCCGATAATGGGTTTGACCTCTTCAACCGGAGCTGTTTCGTCGAAGTTGATGACGATGCCTTGCGCCAACCGGCGATTGAAGTCAACTTCCACTAAATGCCCAATGGCAAGCATCGATTGCATGTCATTGGGGATGTAGTAATGATACAACTCATATAGTGGAGCTTCGATATTAATCACCAATTTAGCGTACATGATTTCATTGTAACATACACTTGTCAGAACAGCTTTTGATGAATACTATCTTGAAGTTAGGCGAAACCGGGATAGTTCCTGAATTTAAAATTGGTGCAGAGACCCGGTTTTGTTGGAGTAAACTCCAACTTGAAGCGTCCTATCGTTCGTAAAAACATATTGGAGTTTGCCAAATTCTGAGCTGATGACAATGGCATCAAAAGAATCTCCACGCACTGTATTACACGCCGATCAGGAACATACAGGTGTGCGTTTTCTCATTCTAGTGATCTTGGTGATCGTCTTCTTAGTGGCCTTCCTTGTTCTCAACAACGTGATGAGCAATATTCCTGGCAGTCTACTAGCGGAATATGCACTGTTTTTATCTTGCACAAGTGGGCTGGTCGTTGGCTTGGTAATTGCCGGAATCGCCGAATTTATCCTTAAACGTACCTGGCCTAGCGGCCATGGTGTGGTTTATGATGATGTGGGGGTTGAGGTGAAGCTACCAGGTGGGAAGTCGGTGAATTTGAATTGGTCAAAACGGTTTTGGGCAACAAAATGGTACTTTTCATTAATGGGTTATCCAAGGGGTGGGCGGGAAAAACGATTATCTACCCGGCATTATTGCTTGGCTTGTCAGGTCCAACAAGACGAGTCGCGGTTTATCATCTACAGTTACTTACCTCCACAGCGAGCGGAAGAATGGCTTGAAGATGGCCATTTTCAGGAGATAAAGCCAGGACAGTATTACGAAATAAGCCTATTTCGCAAGTGGTTTTCATCGCCTGATCGCCCGGAAATTCCGGTTAGTGCCCTGACTGGAAAACTGGGATCCTATTGGATGGCCGAACGAAGGCGCTGGGCAGAGGGAATTGAACTTACCCCGGACGATTTCGAGTTGTTTTTGAGTGAGCTCGGTAGCAAGATAGTAGAGTAGTATCATCGTTTTAGGGAGTGCTGGAAATGTTTGATTTCATAACCGAGGAACACGAAGCGATCCAGTTAGCGGCCCGTGATTTTGCCCAACGAGAAATCGCTCCAATTGCTGCCGAATTTGACGAATCCGGCGAATTTCCCCAGGAATCTGTACGAAAGATGGGTGAATTGGGCTTCATGGGGATTGAAGTTCCTGAAGAGTATGGGGGTGTAGGCATGGACACACTGGCCTATGTTTTAGCCATGATCGAGATTTGTAAAGCGGATGCAAGCCACGGCACCATCATGTCGGTGAATAATTCGCTTTTTTGTCATGGGTTGCTTGTGTTTGGTACGGAACGTCAAAAGGAGAAGTACCTCGTTCCAGTGGCTAGTGGACAGAAAATCGGGGCCTACAGCCTAACTGAACCGATGAGTGGTAGTGACGCGGGAACGATGCGCAGCAGGGCTGTTCTTAACCAGGATGGCAGCCATTACACCATCAATGGACGAAAATCATGGGTGACTTCAGCCCCTGTAGCCGACTATATTGTGCTTTTTTCTATGACTGCTCCCGAGATGAAACATAGAGGTGTGTCGGCCTTCATTATCGATACGGCCCAACCAGGATTTGGGAGGGGTAAGAAAGAACCAAAATTGGGAATTAGGGCGAGCGCGACGAGTGAGATAACCTTTGATAACTATGAGTGTCCGGTTGAGAACCGTCTTGGAGATGAGGGTGAAGGTTTCAAGATTGCCATGACCGTGCTCGATGCGGGGCGCATCGGCATCGCTGCCCAGGCGCTGGGCATCGCCGAAGCGGCTTAC
>DOXE01000098.1 GCA_003519205.1 Chloroflexota bacterium | reverse complement strand
GAGCTTCCGACGATAAGTAATAAGGAGAAACATGTCTCAGGACAAAATCGTCGTGCGTGGGGCACGCGAACACAATCTCAAAGACATTACAGTCGAGATCCCAAGGGATAGACTGGTGGTTATCACTGGTCTATCCGGCTCGGGTAAATCTTCGCTTGCCTTTGACACAATTTTTGCTGAAGGACAAAGGCGTTACGTCGAATCGCTTTCGGCCTATGCCAGACAATTTTTGGGTCAGTTGGAAAAACCAGAAGTCGATCAGATCGAAGGGTTAAGCCCGGCCGTATCCATCGACCAAAAGGGGGTAAGCCATAACCCGCGTTCTACGGTTGGAACGGTTACCGAGATCTATGACTACCTTCGCCTGTTATTTGCCCGCGTTGGCACGCCGCACTGCCCCCAATGTGGCCGGCCGGTTCAACCACAATCCGCCGAGCAAATCGTCGAAAGCGTTCAACGAATGCCCAAAGATAGCCGGATTCAGATCCTGGCACCGTTAGTCAAAGATCGGAAAGGACATCACCAGTCTGTATTCGAAGACGTTCGCAAGTTGGGTTTCGTCCGAGTACGGGTTAATGGGCAAGTTTACCAAGTAGATGAGGATATCGAATTAGACCGTTACAAAAACCACTCAATAGAGGCCATTGTCGACCGGTTGATAGTCAAGTATCGGCCCGACGATGATAGCGAAGCGGCTGTTGCAGCCCGCTCCCGGTTGACAGATTCAATCGAGACAGCCTTACGCCTTGGTGGTGGGGTGGTGATTATAAATGAAGTAAACGACAGCAATAATACGGTCGATCACTTTTATTCAGAACACCTATCCTGTGCTTATGATGGCACGAGTATACCCGATATCGAGCCCCGCACATTCAGTTTCAATAGTCCACATGGAGCATGCCCCGATTGCCAGGGATTGGGTACCAAAAAGGAGATTGAGCCGGACCTGGTCGTGCCCAATAAGGATTTGAGCTTACGGGATGGGGCTGTCGTGGCCTGGCCAACTGATGATAAGCAAGGTTATTACTGGCAACTTCTCAAGGCGACGGCCGATCATTTCTCCATACCGGTCGACGTTCCTTATGGCCATTTGAATCCAGCCCAACAACGTATCATCCTCTTTGGGAGCGGTCAAGAAGAGATTCACGTCCAATACGTCAACCGGGAAGGCTACCGGCGAACCTATAGCACAAAGTTTGAAGGTGTCATCCCGAATCTTGAGCGCCGTTATCTCGAATCTACTTCAGACTATGTACGAGGTAAACTTGAGGATTACATGGTCAACCGCCCCTGCCGGACATGTGAAGGCACGCGTTTGCAGCCGGTTGCCAGGACCGTCGATATAGCCGGCGAGACGATTAGCCAGCTAACCAGAAAACCGGTAGTGCGGATCTTGGATTGGGTTCAACAAATAGGTGATGACGCCACGACTATGCTGACGACTCGGGAACAAATGATTGCTGCACCTATCCTGAAAGAAGCCAAAGAACGGCTCGAGTTTATGATCAATGTTGGGCTGGATTACTTGACGCTGCAACGGTCGGCCGGGTCGTTAAGTGGTGGAGAAGCACAGCGCATCCGGCTGGCCACTCAAATTGGCAGTCGGCTGATGGGTGTTTTGTATGTTTTGGACGAGCCCAGCATTGGCCTGCACCAACGAGACAACGAACGCTTGATACATACTCTCAAGGATATGCGGGATCTGGGCAATACGGTTTTAGTCGTCGAACATGATGAAGAGACGATTCGCAAGGCCGATTGGGTGGTAGACCTTGGACCGGGTGCTGGTCGCCATGGGGGATGGGTGGTTGCCGAAGGTACTGTAGAAACTATCGTCGATAACGAGCGATCCTTGACCGGCGATTATCTGAGCGGTCGTAAGTGTATTCCCGTGCCTGAATCACGGCGCAAAGGGACTGGCCACTCTTTGATTGTAAAAGGAGCCCACGAGAATAACCTGAAGCAAATCGACGTGGAGATCCCGCTCGGCAAGTTCGTCTGCATCACGGGTGTCAGCGGCAGTGGCAAGAGTTCGTTCCTGATCGAGATCCTCAGCAAGCGCCTGTACCAAGTTTTCTATAAATCCAAAGACTTGCCCGGCGCTCACGATACGATCGAAGGGCTGCAGTATCTGGACAAAGTCATCGAGATCGATCAGAGTCCTATTGGGCGTACCCCACGCTCCAATCCGGCTACTTATACAAATCTATTTAGCCCCATTAGGGATCTNNCGATGTGAAGCCTGCCAGGGGCAGGGCCAGAACCGCATTGAGATGCAATTCCTACCCGATATTTACGTGCCTTGCGACGTCTGCCATGGAGCACGCTACAATCGGGAAACCTTGCAAGTATCCTACAAAGATCTAAACATCGCCGAAGTCCTTGATCTAAGCGTCGACGAAGCGTTGGATTTCTTCGCCAATATACCGCCAATCAAGCGCAAACTGAAGACGCTGGCCGATGTGGGCCTTGGTTATCTTCACCTGGGCCAACCGGCGCCAACGTTGAGCGGTGGCGAGGCTCAACGTGTAAAGCTCAGTAGAGAACTATCGAAAATAGCCACCGGCAATACCATTTATATCCTGGATGAACCTTCCGTAGGCTTACATGCCCATGATGTGGCCAAACTAATACAGGCTCTCAACCGGCTGGTGGACAAAGGCAATACCGTGATCATCATCGAACACAATATGGATATTATCAAAGTGGCCGATCATATCGTCGACTTAGGACCGGAAGGCGGCGATCAGGGGGGTGAGATTGTGGCTGTTGGTACACCCGAGGAAGTGGCTGCTATCCAAAACTCTTATACAGGGCAATTTCTAAAGCACTATCTAAATGGCTTGAGAGGTGCTGTTTGTTGAGCAATTGCATCTATTCGTTCCCCATCGATAACCTTGGAAGCCAGACAAACTAACCGAACTCGAGCTTGGCCAAAAAATTGAAGGCCAGCCTCAGTGCGATTTCGCTTCCTGAGGCTGGCCTCTTATTCAGAAAGGAGA
>DOXE01000169.1 GCA_003519205.1 Chloroflexota bacterium | reverse complement strand
TTTACGAAGCTATCATAAACCGGACTGACTCTCCGAAACCCAGGTGCCAATTGCAGCGAGACCTGGCCCTGCTGTACTTAGCCGCAGAAGAGAATGGCAAAACTCGTCAAGTCCTAAACGATGCAAAAGAGCTTTGTCCTGACCTGGATCATTGGACACTGGTCACTATCTATGAGGGTTTGCTACTTGAAGAGTCAACTGTCCTTAGGTCAGATGAAGCGCTGGCTATAGTCAGGCTTCTATTATCACATAATCCGAAAAATGAGATTGCCCTCAACTTTTTGACCTCTTATGATTTGCTTGAACTCTTAGAAAGCGGCGAGGGACAGATCCTGGCAAACGACTCCCCAGAACCTGTGCAAAAAGAACGGTTTGTCATGCCCCAAGATGGGGACTGGGGTGATGTGATTTTTCTCCATCCTCCGGCCAGCGTTAGTTTCAATATACCATTACCAGAAGGTCCGGTCACCTACTCGTCACGTGTTGCACTAGCTCCAGATAGTTGGTCTTGGGGTGGAGATGGCGTCACTTTTGTCCTCAAGATCAAGACAGAATCAGGCGGAGAAATGGAGGTTTATCGCCAACATATAGGTAATGATCCGGAAGACCGGGAGTGGCATGAGGTCAATGTGCCTTTAAATGAATATTCTGGTCAAGATGTAAAGATAACCCTGGCGACAGAGGTGGGTCCGGCCGGCGATGGGACGGGCGATTGGGCTGGTTGGGAGAGGCCTAGAATAATAGAGGATTTGACGGATTGATCGGCCGGTGGAGGATGTGGGAGAGCCATAAGCGGTTAGCCCTCTTCCAGCCAAGTTTGATTGATTAATGTCAACCACAACTAACCGTCCCCTAAGGTCCCAGATATCGCCAGGTCCCACAGCCTTCAAAAGCAATTTCATAATCACCTTCGGGAATAATCAAGGTTCCCCCAGACAAACCAAAATGGTTTTCTACAATATCCTGGTTTTCATTAAGTCTTGCCCAATAACAAGCATCGCTGGTCCCTGTTGACCGCCAGCGACCGGGGGCAATTTCGACATTAACCGTATAGAAACCATCGCTTTTAGGTTCAGTCGCGTCAGCACTTAAAACCTGATCGGCATTCTCGACATACTCCCATGTTCCACAGTTTTCGAACTCGACTGCGTAATCGGTTTCTAGAATGTTCACGGTTCCTCCAGCAAAGCCCAAGTGATTGTCTAATAAATCCTGGTTAACATCGAGTCTGGCCCAATAACAGTCAGTACCGGTTCCAGTCGAACGCCATTTCCCTGGGAGGATATCGACTCCGACGGAGAAGATCCCGTCCGTTTTAGGAGCTGAAAGCATATCGGAAGCTTCGACGGTCGTTACTTGGGCAGGATTCGGCGTTATAGCTGGTGTAGGCGATGGGGTAGGAGTTAGAGTGTTTGAAGGCGATGAGCCGTTTTCAGGTGTTGGCGTAGGTGTCTGAGTTACGACTTGTTCAACCACACGGGTAAGTTCGATTAAGCGGGTCACTTCAACCACACTCGTAATTTCAACCTGAGTGACTTGGGCAATGACTCGAGTGACTTCAAAAGTGACTGGTTCAGGCGAACAGGCGGCTAAAATAAAAACGCCTATGATGAATATCAGACTTAATGCTCTCATTGTTTGACTTTACTCACACCTCCCTGCTTGTCAGGATCTAAAAATGATGACACAGATTATACTGTAAACACGGTCCCACAACCCATTTACCACTAGGTTACAGATAAAATATAAAAAATCGTAAAGGTACTGCTTATGATTGGCTATAAGTTAGCTGAGCAGGAGGTGTTGTGAGTTTAACGGGCAGTTTTCCTTGAAAAGGGATCGCTCCCCAAAGGGCGGCCGCCAGGGCCCTTAAAGCCACTGGCTGGATGCTGTAGGTGCAGATGTGGGTCTTAGACTGGGGGTAAACGGCCAGGTCGTAGGGCGTGCGCATGGCCACGGTCACGGCCGGAATATCCAAAGCCAGGAGTTCATTAACCAAATCCGCCTGTTCCACCTGTATATGGGCGCTAATCGAGCCGATCACCAGTAAATCTCCTGCCGATGCCCGAGCTCGCACGGCGGCCATTTCGGCTGGAGACGGACGTTGGGGGACGACGATATCGTCCACATTGGGGTGGTAGAGCCGCAACACAGATGCCATGGAGGGCTCAAGGGTGGATGAGGTATCAGCCGGTGTTAAGTCAGCCGGTCGGGGCATGATGGCCATGATTCGAGCTTCAGGTTGAAGCTTCAGCGGCAACAGATTGGCTTCATCCCGCACTAATGTGATGGCTCGGCGGGCTACAGTTTCAGACAAACGTTGGTGCTCCTGGCAACCAACCACGGCTAGGTCGGGTTGTTCTTGACCAGCCAGCCACTCTTTAAGATCCAGGAGGCGCCGGGCGGAAGCGGCTAGATCCTGGTCACGAACTAAGCCACGAGCAAATGCCAGCCTTAGTCCGGCATATATCCGTTCTTGAACTTCGACATCGCCGGTAAGCAATAGTAAATCGACCCCGGCTCGCAAGGCGGCGATGACATCGACGATCTGGCCCGCTCCCTGGGTGATGGCCTCCATATCCAATGCGTCGGTGATCAACAAACCCTGGAAACCTAAACGATCTCGCAGGTGATCCTTCATCACTTTGCTAGATAGCGTAGCCGGTAAATCGGCCCGGCCGGTGAGCGCCGGCAAACCGACGTGGGCGGTCATCATCAGGCGTACCCCGGCTTCCACAGCCTCTCGGAATGGCTGAAATTCGACGGCCTCCAGCCGCTGGAGGTCGTGTGCCAGTACCGGCACCCCATAATGTGGGTCAATACCTGAATCACCGTTGCCAGGGAAGTGTTTGGCTGTGGCGGCCACTCCGGCCGATTGAAGCCCTTCGATCATGGCCCCACCCATCGTTGCTACCAGGTCCGGATCGTCGCCGAAAGAGCGGATGCCGACGTTTGGGTTATCGGGATTGGTGTTGACGTCGCAATCAGGGGCGTAATTGACATTAACGCCTAAGGCGGCCATCTCCAAACCGATGGCTCGGCCCACCCGCCGGGCTAATCCGCTATCCCTTGTGGCACCCAAGGCCATATTGCCCGGAAACTGGGTGGTATCTTCACCCAAGGCGATTAATTGACCACCTTCCTGGTCGGCGGCGATCAGCAAAGGGTATTGACCGGCTTCGGCTGCGGCCGCTTGCAAGTCCCTGGTCAGGTCCCGTAACTGAGTTAGATCGGCCACATTTTTATCCCGAAAAAGGGAAAACCCGGCCGGTTGTCGGGTCTTGATCCAGTCCAGGATCCTGGGCGGCGGTTCAAGTCCCTCGAAAGCCAGCATCAAACGGCCGCCGATCTCATCTATTACATCTTGACTCATCATATAAATGAAAAAGGTGCCGGTCCCAAAGCAAGACGCTGGCACTTGGGATGTACGGTTACTCTCAATTTCTCTCCCTAATCACTTCCATCAGATCGTATCGACAAAGTTACAGGTGCAGGTAAGGCTAAGGTTATCGCTCCCCAGGTTCCGGCGTTGTAATCGGCCGGCAATAAAGCTACCTTTTCATCCTCCAGCATGGCCGCAGCCAGGCTTGACAAGGAACGTAGTCGGGCCAGTTCAGCCAGGATCGGGTCTAAAAATGTCGGACCGGATCGGGTCACGCCGCCACCCAAGACGACTTTCTCGACATCGTACGTCATGATTAACAATTGAATGGCCCGGGCCAGGTAATGGCTGACTTGGCGGACGATGCTGATTGCTTTTTCGTGGCCTTCACTTGCAGCCCGGTAGACCATTTCGGCCGTGATTGGTTCACTAGCTTCGGGTATGAGTTCCCGACCCAAACGAGCGATGGCCGAACCAGAGGCCACCGCTTCCAAACAACCGGGCATATCGCATCCACACACGGGACCACCCGGTTCGAAGATGACGTGGCCTATCTCGCCAGCCATGCCATGTGCGCCCCGGTAAAGTCGACCCTGCAGAATGACGCCGGCGGCGATGCCGGTGCCGATACTGAGATAAGCCAGGTGTTGGATAGGTTCCTTTCGGTTAGCGTACTGGTAAGCACCAATAGTGGCAGCGCGGACATCGTTTTCCAGGTAGGTAGGCGAAGCAAATTCGGCCGATAAGGCCTGGCCCAAGGGATAAGAGCGCAGGTTAAGGTTAACGGCTAATTCGACGATACCTTTCATTGGATCGACTAGGCCGGGGACGGCAACGCCAATTCCTGCGATCTGGCCGACCTCGACCTGGGCTATTTGTAGGGCTTCATTAACAACCGAAACAACACCTCTAATCAACTTCTCCGGAGTAGATATCACGGTTGGGCTGGCGATCGAACTTAGCTGGTTGCCTTGACGATCGATCAATAAGACGGCCGTTTTTGTCCCGCCAATATCGAGGCCGACGATTATTTCCTGACTTGATACTGGTTGGTCAATCATGTTTTCAAATCTTTTAGATCTGTAGCCGAACAACAATGGTTCATTTCCAACATATCTACTCTATCCCGAAGGTTCTAGGTAGACGAGAGTCCGCCGGATTTTTATCTGGCTAGAGCCTTCTTAATGATTTACTTACTCACAAAATGAACCAACAATAAGCCAGACGAAAATAATTCAGGTTTTAGATTTCAAATGACGCCTAATTCCTGCTTCAAAACCATGGCCGAACTGCCAAGAATGACGATATCGCTGCCCAAATCCGAGTAACTCACTTGTGTGTCTGCGACCATTGAAGGCAATGTCCGGCAACGAACCTCGTTCATTGCGCTAGCTATAAACGCGTCACCCAACTGGTTTACCCGGCCGGCGATAACGATGCGGTGAATATTCAACGTGGCTACCAAATTAGCAATAGCCACCCCGAGGAATCTTCCCGCCTGATGAACCACACTACCGGCTGCCAAGTCGCCAGCGTCCAAGGCTGATACAATGGTTTCCCAAGTCAGGGATGAGGCCTGCCCTAAAAGAGAATCTGGAAAATGTTTAGCCTGTTCACGGGCACTTCGAATGATGGCCTGGGTGCTGGTGGTCGTCTCCAGACAACCATAATTGCCACAGGTGCATTGCAATCCATTTTCGTCCACGACCACGTGACCGATCTCGCCCGCACCATAACCATCGCCGTAATAAGGATGTCCATCCAAGATGATGCCCGAACCAATACCCTGACCAATCTTCAAGACCAGCATATTGCTTGCATGCCAGTTGGCACCGAAGGTGTATTCCCCTAAAGCAGCCATATGGCTATCATTGGCGAGGTATATGGGAT
>DOXE01000112.1 GCA_003519205.1 Chloroflexota bacterium | reverse complement strand
AATCACGCCAGGGATCCACCCATCGCTTCGCAAATCTTTTGCTTTTTCAGTCTCCGCTTGGCGTGACTCGACTTCCAGGTTTAATCGATCCAACATTTTAAATTACCTCTATTTGTACGAAAAATTTCTTACCATGTCGTGATATTCATCTTGTCTTGGAATCAATGATTTAATATATCACATAATGATTAATGTTTATCATGAAAACAAACAAGCAAGTATAGACAAACTCGAAAAAATCGTCAATTTGAAATCGATGATAGATTTTAACCATGGCTTGACGGTCCGTTCCTGCCGGGGTAAAAATCTGTTCATTTGGAGGTGATATGACCGAAACAATCGAGGACAGGCTGAAACCATATTATGAGTATGTAATGGCTGAAGGCAAATTACGAACGCTTGATCACGCCCAAATCTGGAGCGACGGTGTGCTGAAAACTTTCGGCACCGCCCTGGATCGAGGGACTAAAAAAGCTCTGGCAAAGAAGCTACCTAAAGAATTGGCCGATTCACTAACAAGCGTTTTCTGGTTATTGCACTTCCGTGATCCAAATCAAACCAGTGAAGAATTTTTGCAACGGGCCGCCCGGCGTAGTGGCAACTCTAATTGGGAATTCGCCAGATACCCAACCCAAGCTGTGTTCGGTGGTCTGAGAATGTTTACTAATGCTGACCTAAACGAAGAAATATCCAGGAGCCTCTCCCCTGAACTTCGGCAACTATGGCAACAGGCTAAATTAGTGGAAAAGGTTCCTGTGACGAGTTAGTCTTCTTATTTCAGCCCAGTTCATGAATCCAAATAATTGGCGGCACCAGACATTTACCCGAGGTAAACAAAGATCTTTTAGGATAATCTTTCACCTGTTGCTAAACCTAAGCTGCCTGTTTCTCTTTTTCATGGTCACTGCCTGCGCAACACCGCCACCGCAATTCATCTCAGAGGAGCCGATGAGAGTGGTTCTGATTGCTGATGGACAAAGCCAACAGTTAATGACAGTTTCAAACAACGTACGTGAACTGTTGAATGAGGCTGGCGTATCCTTAGACGATGCCGATATTGTCGAGCCACCGCTCTTTACCCCATTATCCGATGGGCTTGAAATCTCGATCACTAGAGTTACTGAGAGTATTGAGGTGATCGAACAAAGTATTCCTTTTCAAAGACGAAGTGTGCGTAATGAATCGATGAGCGCGGATTCGCCACCCATCATCATTCAAAGCGGCCGGACTGGGTTACAAGAAATCACCTTGCGAATCGTTTATCATGATGGGTTGGAATATTCTCGACAGCAAACAAATTTGACGGTTATCGAGCCTACCCAAGACGAAATCGTGATGATCGGTGTGGGCTCATCGCCCAGCGACGTCGACTTTGCGGGCCAATTGGCCTTCATTAATGGAGGTAACTCGGTCATATACAGGGGATCAACCGCATTTGCCGAACAACTGGACACCGGGAGCGATCTCGATCATCGCGTATTTAGCCTCTCACCATCGGGCAACCATCTGCTTTTCACACGTGTATCAACCGAAACCGACACTTTCAACACNNCGTTTCAGGCCGGAGCAGATCGTTGAAGCCTACCCAGCAACCTATGGTTGGTGGGGGGGAAATTATGCCTGGTCTCCTTCTGGCCAATACATCGCCTATAGCCATGCGGACGAGGTAGGTATTATCGATACAGAAGCAGAGGAAGAAAACAACCGCAATCAGCTCCAGACATTTCCTGAGTACAATACTCGCGCCGATTGGGTCTGGGTTCCCACTCTCAGTTGGTCACCTGATAGTCAATTTCTGGCCTTCACCAAACATGTTAGCACAGACCCTATTGTAGCCGAATTCGATACCTGGGTCGTTAACGTGGAAAGTGGTCTTGCCAACTCCATGGCTGAAGGATCGGGTATTTGGGGTCATCCGCGATGGTCGCCAATCACAAGAATTACTGATCAGTCTGATTTAGGACCTAGTAAAATCGCTTATTTACGAGCTAATAACCCTGTTGAAAGTCAAAGCAGTACTTACACCTTGTGGCTGATGGATCGTGATGGAAGTAACGCTCAACAATTGTACCCAGCAGCCGGAGAAAATAGTCGTTTTCCCCGGGAGCAGAGCTTCATGACCTGGGGACCTACCGGTACAGAGATCGCCTTCGTTTACGATGATGACCTTTATATATACGATTTGGACGATAATGAAGCCAGGCAGGTTACCCGCGACGACAACAACATTAGTAATCCGACGTGGGCGCCATACGGCCGGGGAGCTCTTGAAACGGTTGAACAAGACCTAGAACAAGAAGATGAGATACCTACTCCTTTGTCAGAACCTCCATGGAGAGGTGATGTGCCATAGTAATAAATCTCGAATCGGCCAGCCGATATGACACATTTGGCGAAATGGCTGTTCCTATCAGCTCATGTGTAAACGTCGCCGCAGCCCCTTTCTTCCACTGTTTTTTTTGGCCATAGCTATCTTGAGCCTACTTTCCCTTGGGGCGATAAAGAGCCGGTATGATTTTGAAACTCGAGGCATCCCAGATACCTTGCCCGAGCCCATTTCAAATTCAGAAGCTCGACTTGGGATTAATGTCCAGCTCGAACAGTACGATGAGGGCAACTTATTAAATGTCTTGTCCAGAATCGAATCAAGCGGTTTCGAGGCAATTAAACAATCTTTCTATTTCGAAGAAGAATTCAACTGGCAAAATAGCGATCGCTTGGTGTCGGCTGTCGACCAACTTGATCTAGATCTGGTTCCCGTGCTTGATGGCAACCCAAAAGACAATTTTGCCGCAGTGAACCCTCAACAATTTGCCGCTTGGGTTAGTGAATTCGCCAAACGGTATGGTGATCAGATCAGATACTACATCATTTGGGACGAGCCTAATCTGACCGAACACTGGGGAAACCAGCCAGTAAACGCGACCGAATACGCTGCCATTCTATCTTCGGCGGCCGAAGCTATCCGTAAAACAGATCCGGGTGCTGTCATCGTCGGTGCGCCGTTGGCTCCGACTGTTGAAGAAGGGCCAAAGAACTTAGCCGATTACCTTTATCTTCAAGCTCTATACGAGGCAGGGGCCGCCAGCGAATTTGATGTTGTCGCCAGTAAATCTTATGGGTTTGACTCAGATCCTATGGATCGCACCGTCGATCCGAATATCTTAAACTTCAGTCGCATCATCCTGTTGCGTGAGGTTATGGAAGACAACGACGACGCAAGTAAACCTATTTGGGCGGGAAATTGGGGTTGGAACAGCCTGCCAGAAGGCTGGCAAGGTCAACCCTCAATCTGGGGACAGGTAGATAAAAATACACAGGCGGCGTGGACGGTATCGGCTATCAAACGCGCCCGAGAAGAATGGCCCTGGATGGGAACGATGTTTTTGGAAAACTGGGAACCGACAGCTGGTAAGGACGATCCTCGTTGGGGTTTCAGCATCGCCAATGATGAACTTCTTAACGATTTGAGAAGTCTTCAATCGGAGATTAGAGTCGCTTATCCCGGATTTTATCAAGCCAAAAACGAACATCCAACCCAAGCATATTTTGGAAATTGGCGGTTTTCACCAGAATTTGGCGCCGATGTCGGCCAATCAGGCGATGAGGTTCATTTTGACTTCTGGGGAACAGATCTTGGTCTACGTGTCCGGCGATCTAATTATCGCGGACGATTTTATATTGACGTAGACGGAAAGCCTGCCAACAACTTACCGCAGGATGAAATTGGGGCAACTTTGGTCTTGAGCTCGCCAAATCCGACTGAAGATTATATTTCGACTGAGCAGGTAGCCAGGAACTTGGCACCAGGTGAACATACAGCTTCGGTGAAAGCCCTAAGAGGAACAGAGCAATGGGCGCTGAACGGCTTCTCCGTTGGCTATCGTCCGCCGTCACACTCTTATTATCTTGGGCTGGGCGTTCTGGTTTCGACCGCCGTTGTCGCCCTAATTATGTTTTATTGTAGC
>DOXE01000454.1 GCA_003519205.1 Chloroflexota bacterium | reverse complement strand
AGATCATGGCGCCGGCGGCAAAGCCAAACGCATAAGGCAAAAGCGGCCGGAAGGCGATGACCGCCAGGTAGGCCGGGACGGCGGCCAGGAGCTGTGGTACACCGGAGAAAAGCGCCCAGCCCACGCACTGCCAGCCACCTACACCTTCCGCCCGTAGTGGCAAGGAGACGGCCACACCTTCAGGGATATTGTGGATGGTGATGGCCACAGCGATGAGCAAACCCAATCCGACCTCCCCGGAGCCATAGGCTACGCCAATGGCGATGCCTTCCGGGAAGCTGTGGATGAAAAGCGTGGCAATGACCATGATGATCCGCTTGGTGCCCGCTTCTGATAAATCACCCATCACGAAGTCGTGATCGTCCAGCCAATAAGATGTGAGGACCATGACTCCTGCCCCCAGCAAGATGCCAATGGCCACCGGATTAATGCCGGCATCGGCCACACCCGGCATGATCAGATTAAAGACCGAAGCAGAAAGCATAAGCCCGCCGGCAAAAGCCCAGCCAAATCGGGCCAGGTACGCCGGAAAGTCACGAACAAAGACAAATGGCAAGCCGCCCAGCCCATTAGCCAATACAGAAATAGTCGCCGCAACGATGGTATCAGTCAGCGAGGCCACCATCATTCATTACCCCCTTGGAAATTGGATTGGATTGGCATGATTGCCGTGATTTGTGTCGAAACAATGAATAACACAACACTTATCGCAGAATATAGTTGTTTTAAAAATAACTATTAGTAATTTTACGAACAACTATTTTGTTTGTCAAGTCTTATAGTAGGTGACTGGTACTTATTCCTTAAAACGACTGTCTGATTTTCTTGCACCCTCCGATGTAATCCCGCGATGGTTAAAGCGTCCAATCGAGGTATACTTTCGGGAAGACACAGGAGCTTTTTAGCTAACCCTTGCGCAATTACCTATTCCAAACGAGGAATAACTCTATACAATAGGCAACTCTAATTGACTGAATATCCATTCCAAGACCAGAGGTGAATCGTGAAGGTTTTAGTAACAGGCGGAGCCGGTTACATCGGCAGCGTGGTGACATCACAGCTCGTCAAAGCTGGGGATTCCGTCGTCGTTCTTGATAATCTATACCAGGGCCACCGGGCGGCCGTACATCCCGAGGCTCATTTTATAGAAGGAGACCTGGCAGATAAGGGGCTGTTGGATAGGCTTATGGCCCAACACCAGCCCGAGGCGATCATGCACTTCGCTTCCCATACCCTGGTGGGCGAGTCGGTGGAAAAACCCTTTCTCTACCTGGGTGACAATGTCCAGAACGGCTTAAACCTGCTTCAGGCGGCCGTGGATCATGGGGTGCAGCGCTTCATCCTCTCCTCCACGGCCAACCTCTTTGACGACCCCGAGTCCATGCCCATTTCCGAAAAAGAACGGATCGTCCCTGGCAGCCCTTACGGAGAGTCCAAGTTCATCCTGGAGCGACTGCTTTATTGGATGGATCGGATTTATGGCTTGCGCTATGCCGCCTTACGTTACTTCAATGCCTGCGGCGCGGCCTCGCCCGATCTAGGCGAAGACCATGACCCGGAAACCCACCTGATCCCCCTGGTCCTACAGGTAGCCCTGGGCCAGCGAGAGAAGATAGTCATCTTTGGCGACGACTACGGCACGTCGGATGGCACTTGCATCCGCGACTACATCCACGTGCTGGACCTGGCCCAGGCCCACATCCTGGCCTTGCGTGCCCTGGCCCAGGGCAGCCGGACTTACAACCTGGGTAATGGTCGCGGGTTTAGCGTAAAAGAGGTGGTGGAAACTGCCCGGCAAGTGACCGGACACCCTATCCCGGCCGAAATCGGCCCCCGCCGGCCGGGCGACCCGGACATCTTGATCGCCGGTAGCGAGAGCATCAAACGAGATTTAGGCTGGCGTCCCCAATACCCTGATTTAGTCGAAATCATCGACAGCGCCTG
The DNA here is from genome assembly GCA_003519205.1 of Chloroflexota bacterium. Taxonomy (GTDB): domain Bacteria; phylum Chloroflexota; class Anaerolineae; order Promineifilales; family Promineifilaceae; genus UBA11865. Next base: position 1,909 of record DOXE01000454.1, on the reverse strand, counting down.
GCAGTGGCATCAAAAGCATCCCCTTGGCTATAGTGATAAATGACAGGCTGGCTGTGGCTCAAAATGACGGAACGGCTAATCGCCCGGCAGCCTCCCCGCTCAGGCTGCCGGCATAGAGTAAATACAGCGAGGCGACTCCCACGACGATCGGGACCAGGATTAAGATAAACATCGTTTCCCTCCCCTTTTAATTTTTTCATGGTGATAGGCTGCCATTTCCTGACCGCCTTGTGCTTTTTTGATGTAACCCAAACTGGGAAATGGCGAGAAATGATACAAGGTGGCGAGCGCTTTCTTTTTTGCTGCAAGGCCATATGTCCGACGGTATGACCTGGCGCAGCAATTGCCCGGATTTCGGGGCCGATCTCTCACTCAGCACGAATGAGTTCGATTTTTTCGGCAAGTGGCAGGAGCTTTTGGCGAGCGAAATCGGCTGACCATTCCGACCCTTTTGCCAAGCTGAACTCTAGTATCCAGAATTCCCATTCTTCCTGCCATATGACAAACCAGGCTGCATCAGGTGAAGCATATCCTCTTTACCGATAAGATTGCCGTCGTTGATGGCTAAGCAGTCGATCATTCCGATTTTGAGCCGGTGAGCCTCAAGCATAATTTAATTTCTCCGGTACGTTGCTTCGCCCATTGTTCCCTCGACAATAAGGTATTCATACTATCCGGCTGGTTGTTCCCCAGCACCCTTCTGGCACTCTTGTAATTCAGTAGTAAAGTCCTATGATGGTAGTGACTCATTAGAAATCGCACTATCTTTAGATCGCCAATTATCCGGCGGGATGATTGAGTGAATCGATAAGTTATGAACATATTATTGATTTTGTCGATGATAAAGGCTTGTTTTCCGATTGCGAAACGCTTAGACGACTGACGGTTCCGGCTGCCAGGCAAAGAAGGGCCATGCAAGTTCCGTAGCTGGGACAAAAATATTAAGGTACTCCTTATCTTAGATAAGAGATTGAATCATTCGGATTGAATAAGCACTCTGTTATATTGCAATAATGCGGAGATAATTCTCAATCGCCACAAACCATGGTGATGCCGCTGAATTTGGCAGCGCTATAACGGCCTCTATAGGCCGCTTAAACAAATACCAGCGATTCTGCTGTACTAGATGTGAGCTCCACGAAGTGCAGTTTTTTGCTTTTTTGAAAAGGGATTAGACGTCTCATGGGTAAACCGATGAAAGTTATCAATTATGGTCGTCGTAGATTCACATTTCGAAAGGGGAAGAAGATCAACACCAGCACATCGATCACGGAAAGGTCGCTTCAAGGTGAAGACGAAGAAGCTTTCACCGAGCGCCTGATGAAGAAATTCGGCAACCAGCAAGGAACGATTGAAATTGTCTTTAAAGGTGGCCAACCAGATTATGCCATCATCACTTTGGAACAGGAGATGTAGCCTCGTTGCATTGTTATCTCATTGATCTATTTCGAGGATGACCATGAAAAATTGGTATGCGTTGCACACAAAAGTGAATTACGAAAGGAAGGTTGCACGCATATTGTCGCTCCGCGACATCGAAACATACGTGCCAGAAATACAATTCAGCTCCCAAGACCAGGTAAGGATTCGCCCTTTCTTTCCGGGCTATCTCTTCATGCACCTAGATCTTGANNATGCTGGCCATCTTTGATAAAGAAACCTCGCCGGAAGGTCGCGTACAGGTGTTATTAACCGCCTTGAACCGCTCTGTCCGGCTTAGCATTGCCGGTTCAGACCTGGAGAAGGTTTCAAAAGAAGCGAAAGAAGTGCCCGGAATGCCAAGCAAGCGTCCACGGCGCACGCGTGGCCGCGGACGGCGCATCCGCCGCTCCTGATTCAAGCGCTCTTTGTTGTAGCCATCGCTCCATAGAGCAATCATATTTTTGTTTGGACCTATGTATACGAGCAT
>DOXE01000285.1 GCA_003519205.1 Chloroflexota bacterium | reverse complement strand
CAGAGCTAAATCTCTGTGCAAAGCAGCGATTTGGTTTACGCGCACTTTATATAATTTTGGTTGGCCATCAGGTCCCTGCCGTTCGACATAGCCTGGTTGGACGCCAAATTGGGTCACGGCTGGTCCACGGCGGATCTCGGTGACCGTAGCCGGGAGGCCAAAATCGCCCAGAGTATCCTCAATGGTCCGTTTCTTTTCGTCGATTTCCTCACTTGTCATGGCCAGGGCTATGCCCTCTTCGAGGAGGTCGACCGGTGGTAAACGTTTGTCGCGCCTCTTCGCCGTAGCCGTTTCGGGTGCCGAATCCTCAATGATGATTAACTCTTCTTCATACCCATGGATCTCTGGAGCTGGAGGTCGCGGCCGGGCTACTTCATCCGGTTCTGCCTGAGTTGTTTCTCTTGATCCCCTATGTGACTCTCGCTCGGCAATATCAATCTCCAATTCATTAGACCAGACCTGTAGTTGGAGCGAAGTTCGATTGAGCCATAGTATGACATCTGCCCAGGTGATCCTTAAAATCAACGCCAATCCGATAACCAGCAGGGTGAAGATAATTAAGACCGTTAGAAAAGGGCCAAGGAATTCCACCAATGGTTCTGATAGAGCCCAACCGATCAGGCCTCCGCCGCGACCGGACAAGGCTCCTATTAATCCTTCCCCAAAGACCAGATGCACAAAAGCCAAAAGGACCAGCAATATCAGCTCTAAACCGATGAATTGGCCCGGTTTCCCTCTAAGTGGCAATTCCATCCGGTTTAATAGGATATACAGGCCTAAGCCGGCAATTGTTAACACGAAGGGATAAACACCCCAACCAGCCACCTGGCGCAATAGCCTAGTCCAGGGGTTAAGCAAACCTGAACCAGTCAAACCCAATAGAGCCAACAAAGTGATGATGGACACCAGGAAGAGCAGGAAACCAGCTAATTCACGGCGCCACGGTAAAAGGGTCGTGATCAGGCGCTCATCCCAGGTCTTGCGGGATTGGTCTGGTTTTTTTCTGCTTCGACGGGATGAAGGATTCGATTTCGATCGAGCCATGATTAAGTCAATGATAATACGGAAATGACAGGGTGCAATAGCCGAACGATATTGGCACAAAAGTCAGGCCGGGCTAGAATCGGCTTCCTGAAGAAACAGATGACTGATAGGTTAAACCAACCAGAAATTAATAGTATCGTCAAAACTCGTTGGTTAGGCCGGCATGTCACCTACTACCCGATTGTTCGTTCAACCAATGATCTATTAAAAGAGATGGCCAGCAGGGGAGCACCGGCTGGAAGCCTTGTCCTCGCCGATTATCAGATTCGGGGCAAGGGACGTCAAGGGCGGCATTGGGAAGCACCCCCCACTTCGTCTCTTTTGTTTTCCCTGTTGTTCCGGCCCAACTGGCTGGCCGAACAGGCCAATTGGCTGACTATGCTGGCCGGCCTGGCCTGCCTCGAAGCTATCACCGGACAAACGAGCTTGAAAGTCTCTCTGAAGTGGCCGAATGACATCGTCTTTCAGCGTCATAACCAATGGTGCAAAGTTGGCGGCCTGTTGCTAGAAGGGGAAGTGGCAAACGGCAGGCTCGATAACGCCGTGTTGGGCATTGGCCTTAACGTGAACATGGATAGCAATCAGTTACCCGAGACAGAGATGCCCGCCTCTAGTTTGTCGATCGGAGTGGGACGGAACTTGTCCAGGTTGCAGCTATTATCCGAGATCTTGATCAGGTTAGAGCAGCAGTATGAGACGGCCGACCAGGGCCAATCTCCCTGCCAGGCCTGGAATTCTGCGCTCATGATCATTGGGAATCGCGTTCGGGCAGTGATGAAAGGTAGCGACCAGATAATCGAAGGGTTGGCAATCGGAACTGATGATTGGGGGAGCCTACAAATCCAGGATGATTCAGGAGAAATTCGAACATTATCGGCCGGTGAGGTGACTCTCCGAAGTTGACAATTTATGTAAATTAGGGTAGCCTTGCCCCGTCCAGTTATCTCACTAAATTCCATAAGCCTGGGAGGACAATAATGGACGAAGAACTTGATAGTTTACGTGAGCAAAGTGCTCGAGCCAGCAGCGTTTACGACGATTTAGAAGGTGATGAACTCAGTCAAGAATCAGGCGGCTTTCTAGGCCAATTCTCCGCTTCCCAAAAGCTGATCTTAGCTTTACTACTATTTTTGAACGTCGTCGCTTTAGCATGCGTGATACTCGCCTGGACGGGACAACTCACGTCGTTCTTCTAACAATATCGCCACTATCGTTTAGTGTTTCGCGAATCCTGACTTGAACAAATTAATTTGGTAAAGCCCCAATACCTGAATCACTCGGGAGTTGGATCAACTGGGGGAGCCAGAATCCAAATGTAGCCTGTTCCCATGTTGGGCTTTGTTCACCTCTTTTACTGTAAATTGTCTCAGTTTTCGTTTTGCCCATCTTTTAAATAACTGCCCGACCGGATTGGGCAAGCAAAATTGACCGACTCTTACCAGAGTCACGTCATATTTTGTGGCACATTTGAACTCACTCCATATAATGGCATGGGAGGTTTTTGGTTTGGGTAAATTGGCCTTTCAAACAGACCTTTTATGACCTTAGAGATCATCCTGGTCTTTGTGATCATTGCCGTTGCCGTCATCCTCTTTGTCAGCGACAAGCTTCGAGTAGATTTGGTGGCCCTGATGGTGCTGGCGGCGTTGGTTTTGACCGGTCTAATAACACCGGCCGATGCCTTGTCAGGCTTTAGCAATCCGGCCGTCATCACAGTTTGGGCTGTGTTTATCTTGAGCGGAGCCCTTTCCCGGACCGGTGTAGCCAA
>DOXE01000467.1 GCA_003519205.1 Chloroflexota bacterium | reverse complement strand
AGAGCGGGAGATTCTAAAAAAAGCGATGGCCATCTTCAGCAGCCCAAAGCAGTGAGATACCAGTTTATCGAAGCGCATCGAGGAGAATTTGAAGTACAAATCATGTGTGACGTATTGGATGTTTCGCGCAGCGGTTATTATGCTTGGCGCACGCGTTCCGCCAGTCAGCGGGAGATGGCCGACGCAGAATTCATAAAGGAGATTAAGGGCATTTTTGACGATAGCCGACAGACGTATGGCTACGAGAGCATTTGGCGCGCGTTGCAGGACGAAGGCATCCTTTGCGGCAAGCATCGGGTCCGGCGCTTGATGCGCCAAGAAGGCCTTGTGGTCAAGCAGACGAAGCGCTACAAGCGCACGACCAAAGCTAATCCAGAGCACCAGCCGGCGCCAAACTTGTTGCAAGGCGACTTTGAAGCTGAACGGCCGGATGCCAAATGGTGTGCTGATATCACTTACATTCCCACGCAAGAAGGGTGGCTGTATCTGGCGGTGATACTCGATTTGTTTTCGAGGCGTATCGTCGGCTGGGCCATGAATGCACGCATGACGCAGCAGTTGGTTTGCACCGCGTTGCAGATGGCCTTGCGGCAGCGGCAACCGGTAGGCCCACTGATTCATCATAGCGATCGTGGCAGCCAGTACACCGGCTCTGCTTTTCAAGAGCTCTTGGCTGACTATGGCATCACGCCCAGCATGAGCGGCCGCGGCAACTGCTACGACAATGCTCCGGTAGAAAGTTTCTTCGGTACGCTCAAAACGGAATTGGTCAATCACGCTGTTTATCGAACTCGCCAAGAGGCGATGACAGATATCTTCTTCTACATAGAGGGCTTCTACAATCGCACTCGCCGACATACGACACTGGGCTATCTCAGCCCTGCTAACTTTGAGGCAGCCTATGCGCCGACTATGCTTTTAGAGAAATATGATTCTGTGTCCATTAATCCTGGATGAGGTCAAACATAGCCGTCTAAAATAAAAAATGTAAACAGTTTGAGATTCTGTTACAAAATTCGAATAGCAAAAACTAAAACAAGATATGAACAATATTGGAGGTGGATAAGATGACAAGTTTAGTACGTTGGAATCCAATGCGGGAAATGGTGTCTTTGCGTGACGAGATGAACCGGCTCTTTGAGCGGGCNNCGTTTATTGTTAAGGCCTCCGTTCCAGGCATGAACCCGGATGATCTGGACATCACTATTTCCGACAACGTCCTGACCATCAAAGGCGAATACAAATCCGATGAAACCATTAGCGAGGAAAAATATCACGTTCGCGAACGTCGCTATGGCAGCTTCGGCCGCAGTATCAGCCTGCCGATGTCGGTGAATGCCGATGAAGTTGAGGCCAGCTACGAAAGCGGCGTCCTGACCTTGACTGTACCGAAAGCGGAAGAGGTCAAACCGCGCCGGATTACCATCAAGGCGGCCAAAAACGGCCAGTCATAAAAATATTTCAGTCCTGTCTGTTATAAACGTCAAGAACTGAAAATAAAGACGAACTAACCAGCTAAGACGTTGGCCCCAACAGCCAACGTCTTTTTCTTTGGGAACGTGATGGACTTTTGGGATAAAATCAAGCGCCTTATCCATATCTCCATAATGCCAGAGCAAGGTGCTATGACCGCCCAAACAAAACCAGCGACGACAAAATCCCTGATCAAGTCTTACTTTCCCATCCTGGAGTGGCTGCCCAACTATAAGCGCGAGTGGCTCCAGCCGGACTTGATCGCTACTCTAACCGTCTGGGCGCTGTTGGTGCCCGAAGCCATGGCTTATGCCAGCATCGCCGGCCTGCCACCTGAAGCCGGACTCTATGCCGCCCCTCTGGCCCTGTTGGGTTATGCCATCTTTGGCACCTCCCGCCAACTGGTGGTTGGTCCCAGCTCGACGGTAGCGGCCCTATCCTTCGTGGTCGTGGGTTCTTTGGCCGCTACAGGCACCGAGGATTTCATCGCCCTCTCAGCCGCCCTGGCCATGTTGGTGGGCCTCATCTTGATCTTATCCGGCCTGTTCAAGTTGGGTTTCATCGCCGACTTCATGTCCAAACCCGTATTGAAAGGCTTCGTTGTTGGCGTAGCCATAACCATCGTCTTAGGCCAGTTGGATAAGCTCCTGGGTTACGAAACAGGGGAATCGATTGGCTTCTTCCACGAGATCCTCTTGTATATACTAGATTTGGATATGCTCCATATCCCAACCTTGATTGTGGGCCTAGCGAGCTTGGCTTTTTTGTTCATCTTGGAACGGATTTGGCCGCGAATACCCTGGGCGCTGGTCCTGGTTTTCCTGGGCATCATCATTTCGGCCGCCCTGGATTTTGAATCCCAAGGCATTCACGTCGTGGGCGAGATACCCGGCGGGTTACCACCTTTCGGCTTACCCGGCATTACGTTAGCCGACATCTGGCACTTACTGCCGGGTGCTGTCGGTATCGTTCTGGTTGCCTATGCCGAGTCCCTGGCGGCGGCCAAATCCTATGCCGCCGAACACCATTACGAGGTCGACGACGACCAGGAAATGATCGCCCTGGGTGCCTCCAATATTGGGGCAGGCTTCAGCCAGGGTTTCGTGGTGGACGGGAGCCTGTCGCGAACGGCAGCGGCCGACGAGGCCGGTCAGAAAAGCCAGATGGCTTCGCTGGTTAACTCGGGGCTAGTACTGGTTACGGCTGTCTTTTTAACGCCACTTTTCGAGACTTTGCCTGAGGCGGTTTTAGGGGCTATCGTCATCCACGCCGTCTGGCGCCTGATCACCTTTAGAGAGATAAGAAGTTATTACAACATCCGGAAGGCCGACTTTTGGGCGGCCGTCGTGGCCCTGGTGGGGGTGCTCAGTCTGGGTATCTTGCAAGGTCTGATTCTGGCCGTTTCTCTGGCCTTGCTTAGCTTGCTCTGGCGGGCCAGCCGGCCCAGTTGGAACCTGTTGGGCCGGGTTCGTGGTGATGGCCAGGAGGTCTTTGCCAGCTTGGATGTCTTTCCCGATGCCGAGACTACGCCCGGCTTGCTCATCTTCCGCTTCAACCAACAGATCTTTTTCGCCAATGCCACCGGTTTCCGCGACGACGTACGCCAGGCTCTACGAGAAGCCGACCAACCGGTTCAGGTTGTCCTGGTCGATGCTGAGGTGATCGCCGATATCGACATTACCGGTATGCAGATGCTAGTCGAGATCCACAAAGAATTGTCAGGCGCCGGCATCGACCTGTGGTTTACGCGGGTTCGGGCCAATGTAATGGAATACATGCGCCGTTACAACCTGGAAAAGACCATCGGCCCTGAGCACTTCTACCTATCGGTACGGGCCGGGGTTAATGCTTTCCTGATCCACCAGAAGGTGATGCAAGCCAAAG
>DOXE01000172.1 GCA_003519205.1 Chloroflexota bacterium | reverse complement strand
CGGGGCAGGACATCGGCGATGAGATTGGCGGAAAACAGGGTCTGCGTGACCGCATCGTGCAGCTCTCGCGCCAACCGACTGCGCTCCTCGATGACGGCCAGCTCCATCTCGCTTAAGCGCAGCACTTCTTCGACTTGCAGACGCTGCTCGACTTCTTGCTGTAGTTCGGCCTGTCGCATCTGGCTTTCCCTGCGGGCCGCTACAGCCTCAAGGATAATGGCGATAAAGGCAGCCAAGAGGGAATAGATGACCGCATATACCAGTACCAGGGGCAAACCCACCTCAAGACCAAGACCTAAGAGCATAAAAATTGACATGAGCACGGTGAAGATCCCAGTGATCAAAAAGCCGGTACGTTGTGGGAAATTGTGCATGACCTGCACAACAAGGGGGCAAAACAGCGCAGCCCAAAAATCCACGTTTGGCGTGATAAAAGCTACCGTGCAGATGATGGCGGTCTGAACGAACAAGTAGATAGTAGTTAAACGACGATTCCGGCGGATAAAAAAGGGTTCAGAGAATAGTAGAACCAGGTAGCCACCGAATAAGAGGGTTATTGACCAGAACCGATCGTCACGAAAGCGAATCAGGGTGCGAATGATTGATCCAACTGCTAGTATGTAAGTGGCTATGTAAGTAACCAGTAGCGTTCGACGAGCCATCTTTTTACTTTAATCCCGACGTTATGGAATGCACAATGACGGCCATCCACTTCAAAACCCGGCAGAATCTAGTTGGCCAGAAGCGTACAGCTCGCAGATTTTTCGAAAAATGTGTCGGGAAACTCAGGGTAGATCAGCACAACGCTCATTGCCAGTTCTCCAATTATTGATCATTCTGGAATGGAAGACCGCGAAGGCCTGATCCTTAGCTGTCAAGCTGAAGGTGCCCAGCCAGTAAAAGACTTTATTTGGCTATTCTCCGCGGAAAAACAAGGTTTTGGCCACGATGATCACGCCGATCCCAATCAAAATGAAAGGACCAATGAGGGCCCAGGGGATATCGGCCACCCGGATCAACTCGACGAAAATGGCGATGCCACAGAAAAAGGCCAAACTGCCGATGCCTGCCCAGGTCCGGCCGCGAAAGATCAGGGAGGCGCCACTGGAGAGGCCGATGGCGACCATGATGCCCGGCCACCACCATCCTGTTGCCAGTAAGACACCCAGGCTGATGAGAAAGATCCCCCCAGAAATAGCATCTGCCTGCCGTTTCTTTTCCTTGCTTACGTCTTTTGGATGAGTCTCGGAAGTCATTTTTCTGCCCTCCCACCATCCTTTTAATGATGGTTACTCAGGACCACGCTTCTGACCAGCGTGATTCTCCTCTTTGCTTACAAGAATAATATCCCAATCGACTAGGCGTTTTAAAGTGTCAAAAGTCACCACTTTTCCATTGGAAGGAAACAAATATCGGGGCTAGGCTGCCATTTAGGGGGAAACGGCCGGGTTTTGGTAGATGAGGTTGTTGAAGGTTAGCAGCCTTTTAATTGATCAAACCCAAATCCCGCGCTCGAGCGATGGCTTGAGCGCGGCTGTGGACGTCTAGTTTGCTGTAGATATTCTTGACATGGTTTTTGACGGTACCCACGGCTATATAAAGTGCCTGGGCGATCTCGGCGTTGGAAGCGCCGCTGGCGATGAGCTGCATCACCTCAAGTTCGCGCTTGCTCAATGGCTCGACTAATGTGTGGGTGATCGGGTGTGGAGGTGTAAGGGTGATAGCTTGTTCTTCTGTCGGGAATTGGGTTAGCAGCCGGCCGGCGTATTCCGGGGCGATCCCACGGGCGGTTGCTTCATAAAGTAGCTGGGCCATCGGTTGGCCCTCGTCAAGGAAGACGTGGATATAGCCTTCCAGTTCTGCTAATGACAACGCCCGATTCAGTGTTTCCAAAGCGTTATCGGATTTGCCCTGGGCCTGGTAGGCTAATGCCTGGAGAACCAAAATTTCCATAACCTTACCCATCCAGCCGGCCGATTCGGCCGTTTCCAGTAGCCGGGNNAAAATTGAGCTCATCGTCGATTCGCAGCCCACTCTGCTGCGCCCAGCGGGAGGCTTTTACCAGATAATCCGGGTTGCCGTCACCCTGGGCCAGCCACAACCGCACCTGGCAATCCTCTGCCCAACGGCGAGCATACATATAGCCCTTCATCTTTTGGCTCAGTCCTTCGGCGTTCACACAAGCACTCCGGGCAGCGTCCCAGTCCCCCTCAGCCATCTTCACCCGCGCCAGGGTGACTTGACCGACGATCTGGTCCATGATGTAGCCTACCTGGGAGCACAGGTCGATCCCTTCCACCAGATAACTCGCTGCCGCCTTTAGCCTGTTCCATTCACGGTAAACGCCACCCAAATACACTAAGGCGTAACCGGCTACCGGTAATCGCCGGCCATTTTCGCCAGTGGCCATCTGCAATGCCTCCTGGCAAGTATAGGCCGCTTGCTGGAGTTGTCCGGCTAACATCTGGGTATAGGCCAGACGACAGATCGCTGACACTCCGAGGAAGCTATTCCCGTATCTCAGGCTAACGTCTCTGGCTTCGACAAAAGCCTGTTCGGCCGCTCTAAGATCCCCATTAAATCTCTCCGCCCAGCCAAGCGCCAGAGCCACGGAACTACGCATGTAATCGTCTTTAGGTAAATAATCCAGGGCTTGACTACCTAACTCTCTAACCTGGTCCAGCTTTTCGCTGTACAAGGCCTGATAGGCACGGATTGCAGCTATGTGGCCCTTGATGTGTTGCACCTCCTCTCCAGCCAGAGCAGGGCCACCGGCCTGACTTTCGAGGGCCTGGTCAGCCTCCTGCAGGCGCGACTCCACATCTGCAAATTGAGCACCAGTTAAGCGTAAAGCCCAGGCGTGGTAGACACAAATCCAGGGTCGGGTACGCACTAAGTCATTTGGTAGTGCATCGACCCAACGCATCAGCCGGGCCAGTTCGCTACGGATAAACGTTCCCATGGCATTCTCTTCGACCAGGCGAACAGCTTCTTCAACGTCCCC
>DOXE01000385.1 GCA_003519205.1 Chloroflexota bacterium | reverse complement strand
ACCTATCCCTTGCCCGAAGCCCAGGTTGACCGGTTCATGCTTAAAGTCAAGGTGGACTACCCATCGAGAGCTGAAGAACGGCTTATCGTCGACCGCATGACCGGGGTAACTTTACCGACCGTCAATCCCGTCGTTAATCCGACCGATATCATGCATGCCCGCGACCTGGTCCGCCAGATCTATGTGGACGACAAGATNNCGGGGCTTCGTGACGCCAGAGGACATCAAACAGATCGCCCCAGACGTCTTGCGCCACCGGATCATTACTTCCTATGAAGCCGAAGCTGAAAATATCACCACCGATCACTTGGTGCAGCGAATCCTGGATCACACGGAAGTTCCATGATATCAACAGACCTCATTAAAAAGATTCGGCGCATCGAGATACGAACACGCCGCCTGGTCAACGACAGTTATGCCGGCGAGTACCACTCCGTCTTCAAAGGTAGGGGCATGGAATTCGACGAAGTGCGCCCTTATCAAATCGGCGACGAGATTCGGTCCATCGACTGGAATGTGACAGCCCGAACCGGCCAGCCGTACGTAAAACGGTACGTGGAGGAAAGAGAATTAACAGTCATGTTGGTGGTGGATGCAAGCGCATCGGAGAACTTCGGATCGGTGAATCGATTCAAACGTGAATTGGCAGCCGAGTTAACGGCCGTTCTCTCTTTTGCCGCCACAACCAACAATGACAAGGTGGGGTTGCTCATTTTCACTGACCAAATCGAACTCTTTATCCCACCACGCAAAGGCCGGCGACATGTCTTACGCCTCATCCGTGAATTGCTGGCCTTTGAACCGCAAAATCGGGGCACAGATATCCGGATGGCCCTGGAAAAAGTCAACCAGATCCTCAAACGACGTAGCATCATCTTCCTGGTATCCGACTTTTTGGCCGAACCGGAGAATTACCGGCAAGCCATGGCGATTACTAACAGGCGTCACGACCTGATCGCCGTGGATCTGAACGATCCATTGGAAAAGAACATCAAGGATGTAGGCCTCATGGCCCTTGAAGATCCGGAAACCGGCCAGATTGCCTGGGTGGACACCAGCAGCCGGGCCTGGCAAAAAGCCTACCAGGGTCGCTTGGAACGACTTGAAACCGGCAAAACCCAGGCCTTCCGGCAAGCTAGCGTCGATCGAATTGACATCAGCACTGACGAGGATTACACGGCTCCTCTCACAACATTCTTCAGAGATCGGGCCAAACGGATAAGACACTGATTAATAGTGAATTGAGGATGGTTAATTGTGAATTGTTAATGAACTTATTGGTGAGCAGTAAGAAATAAACAAGTAGTAGTTAGCAATTAATCATGAACCAATCACTCCGGGTAAGGTTATGGACAGAAAAACGATATTGATACCACTATTGCTTCTTTTGGCACTGGTCATGGTTGGGCCGGTGGCAGCCCAATCCACAGAGCCAATTGAAGCTGCATTATTAGTGCCTGATGGCGAGTTCACTGTGGGCGATCCGATTGAGCTGACTTTAACGGTCAGCCACCCGGCCGGCTACCAGGTGATCATGCCCGAACTGGCTGCGGAATGGGGTGATTTTGTCGTGCAATCTCAATCACCTCCGATGACCGTCGAGCAAGAGGATGGCACGGAAATCACCAGCCAGGTTATCGACGCCAGGGTATTTGCCCCAGGTGCCTTTGAAACACCACCATTGACCGTTACGATTACCGATGGCATGGGTCAAGTCAGCGAGATCCTCGCCCCATCTGTTCCGGTCAATATCGCCTCGGTGCTGGTTGAAGGGGACACCGAACTTCGCGATATCAAACCCCAGGTCGAACTTCCTTACTTAAATCTTTTGCCCTGGATCGTCGCGGGTCTGGTTATTGCTTTAGTGGCAGCGACCACCTACCTGATCTTGCGACGCCGAAGAAATCGGCGGATGCTGGCAGCAATAGACAATCGTTTGCCACATGAAGTAGCTTTGGACGAACTAGATCGCGTTGAAGGATTGATGCTGCCTAATTCGGGACGATTTAAACAACATTATTCCCTCGTCTCCGATTGCATGCGGATATACATGGAGAAAAGGTTTGACGTTCCCATGATGGAAAGGACGACAGCTGAAATCCAGGCCGGTTTAAAGGAAGTCAATCTTAATCCTAGCATTGCTGGACAGTATATGTCATTACTTGACATAAGCGACCTGGTCAAATTCTCGAAATACACACCTGAAGTAGCCAGTGCTTATGGACTGGTAACATCTGCTCGCCAGATCGTTCAGGCCACAATACCAACTGCCACCAATGATGAAATTGAAGTTGCCAGCAAGCCAGACGTGCCAGCAGGACCCAACATGTCGGCCAATGGCAGCCATCGACGAAAGGAGGTGCGGGCATGAGCGGCATGAGCTTTCGATTTGCCACACCCTGGATATTAGCCTTGGCACTCCTAGTTCCGGCTTTACTGGCTGCCCGCACCATATGGGCCAGCCGGCAAACTAAACCGGCCACAATGAGCTTTGCGCCAGTAAGTTTGGCCATGGGTCTCACTCGATCCTGGCGCATCAGTTGGCGACCNNCCCTGGCCTTGGATATCTCTGGCAGTATGGCATCATTAGATTTTGAGCCCCAGAACCGCCTGGAAGCATCTAAGCAAGTGATCACCGATTTCATCGCCGAAAGGCCCTATGACAAAATTGGCCTGGTCATTTTCGCCCAAGAATCGTTCAACCAGAGCCCACTTACACTTGATCACAATATGGTCACCCGTTCGCTCGGTCAAGTTGAATTGGCCGGTGACCTCGGCTTAGACGATGGGACCGCCATCGGCCTCGGCATCGCCAACGCGGCCAACATG